>NZ_JBFTIZ010000150.1:0-9536 GCF_056395165.1 Pedobacter sp. 10L46_2 | reverse complement strand
ATCTAACATCACCAAAGCACTTCAGGGTCTTGCTCCCGGAATACAGGCGGTATCCTCGAGCGGACAGCCCGGTACGTCTGCAACCTTGCGTATCCGTGGTGTTGGATCGATCAATGCATCTGCTGCTCCATTATATGTGGTAGATGGCAATCCGTTTTCGGGTGATCTCAGCTCAATCAATTCCAGCGATATTGAATCTGTAAGTATCCTTAAAGATGCTGCTTCAAGTGCATTGTATGGTTCAAGAGGTGCAAACGGAGTGATCATTATTACCACTAAAGCAGGAAAACGCAACGACCAGACAGAGATCACAGCTAATTTTAGTCAGGGTGTTTCAAAGCGGGCCGTAAAGGATTATGAACAGGTAACAACTGATGAATATTTCCAAAACTACTGGCTTGCTGTTAAAAACAAACAAAAAGCCTCTAACCCAACTTATACGGATTTGCAGGCTGGTCAGGCTGCAAGCGAGCAGATCATTACCGATCTGGGTATCAACCCTTATGGCTCAAAATACCCACTTCCTGTAGGACCAGATGGGAAGCTTGTTGCAGGAGCAACACCATTATGGGATGATAATTGGGGTGATGCAATGGAACAAACCGCAATACGTACCCAAGCCGATCTTAGCTTTAGTGGTGGTAACGAAAAAAGCCAATACTTTATTTCTGGCGGATACCTTAATGATAAGGGTATTGCATTGGGTTCCGGGTACAAAAGATATAGCGCAAGGGTTAATTTAACTACCAAAGCAAAAAAATGGTTAACTGCCGGACTGAACATTTCAGCAGCAAATACCCTTCAGGATTATCCTATTTCTGAAGATAGTAATACAGGAAACGTAGTAAACTATTCGCGTTTGGTGCCAAGCTTCTATCCTGTTTATGAACGAAATCCTGATGGCTCTTACAAAACTGATGCAAATGGCAACAGAGTTTATGATTTTGGCGCTTATCGCCCAAGTTCAGCCATTCCAAGAAGCAACCTCGCGGCAACTGTTGACCTGGATAAATCTGAAATCTTAAAAGACAATGTTTCGGCACGTACCTTCCTTGAAGCTACCATAATCCCCGAATTAAAATTCAAAACTACTTACAGCGCTGATTTTGCAAACATTAACAATCATAATTATACGAATCCGGTACTTGGCGATGGAGCTGAAACCAAAGGTTCGGTAAGTAAAAGCAACAGCAGAACTTATTCATGGACATGGAACAACATCTTAACTTACGAAAAGACCTTTAACGAAGACCATCATTTAAATTTACTTGCAGGTCAGGAGATTTACAAATACAATTACAGGATCATTTCTGGTAGCAGGGAACGCTTTGTACTCCCTGGCTTATATGAACCAGACGCTGCTTCACAATTAAACGATTTTGGCGGGTCGGCATTGGACTATACCTTACTAAGTTTTCTTGGACGCGCAGAGTATGATTATAAAAAGAAATACCTGCTTTCTGCATCACTAAGAACAGACGGATCTTCAAGATTTGCTCCGGCAACACGCTGGGGAACATTCTGGTCGCTAGGTGCTTCATGGAAACTATCTGAAGAAGACTTCCTAAAAGACAATTCCTGGTTAAGTACACTAACGCTTAGAACCAGTTATGGTGCTCAGGGAAATGATAATATTGGTACTTATTATGCTTACGAAGGCTTGTACACCATCCAAAATAACCTTGGTGAAAATGGTTTGGTAACTTCAAGACTTCCAACACCAGATCTTAAATGGGAAACCAACTTAAACTTTAATCTGGGTCTTGATTTCGGAATTCTGAACGACAGAATCAGCGGTACCGTGGAGTATTTCGATAGAAGATCGAGAGATTTGCTGTTTAGCAGACCAAAGGCTCCGTCGACCGGTTTTGGTTCAATTGACGCCAACATCGGTGCTTTAAAAAACACCGGTATAGAGGTTCAGATCAATGCAACCCCTATTCGTACTGCAGATTTTAGATGGAACATTAGCCTGAACGCTACACATTACAAAAACGAAATTACTGCTTTGCCTCAGGAAGATATCAAAACTACTACAAAGATCATGCGTAAAGGTGGTTCTGTGTACGATTTTTTCCTGAAAGAATGGGCCGGAGTGGATCCGGAAACCGGAAATCCATTATGGTATAAACAAGATGCTAATGGGAACAAAGTAACCACTAATATCTATGCTGATGCGATACAATATGTTCAGGACAGTGCGCTTCCAGATCTTACTGGCGGTATAAGCAATACATTCAGTTACAAGGAGTTTGAATTATCGGCATTGTTTGCCTACAGCATCGGTGGTAAAATTTTAGACAATGATTATTTATCATTAATGCACAATGGCAGCAGCACCGGGCGTACCTGGTCTAAAGAAATATTAAACCATTGGACCCCGGCAAACAAATATACGAATGTACCAAGATTAACAACCGATAACCTTGGATGGACTCAGGCTTCTACCCGTTTTCTTTACAGTGCAACTTATGCTCGTTTAAAGAACTTAACTCTAGGGTACAGTTTGCCTAAAACTCTGGCCAGTAAATGGGGCTTAAACAACCTTAAACTAACCTTAACCGGCGAAAACCTATTTACTTTTTACGGACATGATGGTATGGATCCGGAACAAACTGTTGATGGTACTACTTATTACCGTTATCCGGCTATGCGTACTTTTTCTGCCGGACTTAGCCTTACTTTCTAATGCATCTATTAAAAATTACAAAAATGAAAATTAAACAGATCACCTATATAATTGGGATATCCGCTTTGCCCTTTCTTGGATGCAAAAAGGAGCTTACCACTACACCGACTACCTCCGTTCCCGAATCATTGATCTATGGGACAGCAGATAACATTGAAACCGTGCTGAATGGAACCTGGTCGTACATGAACGACACCTATTTTACTTATGCAAATCCTGGTTACTCTTCTATCTTAAGAACCAGTGATGTAATGGGAGACGATATTGCCATCATTACCAACAAATACGGATATCGCGATGCATATGAATATACATTGGCTAATAATCAAACCAGACTGGGTGCTTTCTGGACCATTCTTTATCGTGTGATAAATAACACCAATAATATCATCAGTAAAATTGACGCCTCAACCGGAACGGCAGAGAAAAAAGCGCAGATTAAAGGTCAGGCTTATGCATTAAGAGCCAATAGTTATTTGAATCTGGTTACGTACTACCAGTTCAATTACCAGGTAAATCCCCAAGCCAAAGCGGTTCCTGTTTATACGGAACCTACCGGTCCGACAACTGAAGGTAAATCAAAATCGACTGTTGAGCAGGTTTATCAGCTGATCATCTCAGACCTTACTGAGGCAGAAAAACTACTTCCAGCTTATCAGCGTCCGAGCACTACCAAGTACAAGATCAACATTGATGTAGTAAATGGCTTGCTGGCAAGAACTTACCTGAACATGGGTAAATGGGACTTAGCTGCACAACATGCACTTGAAGCAAAAAAGAACTATCCATACATGTCTGAAGCCGATTACAGCAATGGGTTTAACGACCTTAAGAACAGCGAATGGATTTGGGGACATGGTCAGCAACCGGATCAAAGTACAGCTAGTTATAGCTTCCATTTTCTGGACACCAGCAGTCCTTCGGCCTATTATTATAGCTTTATGGCCGATCCTAACTTTCAAAAGTTATTTGATAGTCATGACATCAGAACAAAACTATTCTTATGGGACGGTCTGCCAAGTAGAGAAGGTTATTTACGCTACCAGAAGTTTAAGTTCAGGGCTGATCAGACAGGCGATATCGTATTCATGCGTGCATCAGAAATGACTTTGATTGCTGCAGAGGGCTATGCTAGAAATTCAGACTTACCAAAAGCAGTTGAGCAGCTGAACTCGCTTCGTGCCGCCAGAAAAGCAGATCCGTTTACACTTGGATCGCAAACCAAGGATCAGGTAATTGCTGAGATTCTTATAGAAAGAAGAAAAGAATTATGGGGTGAAGGGTTTGCACTGTCTGATATTTTAAGAACTCAGACTGCTGTAGTGAGGAATCCAGCGCTTGGTACAGATGGTAAGCCACTTCAAGTTACTGTGATTACTCCTGATGGAAGTAGCAAGGTTGTTTCTGCAAAGCAGCATACAACTTTAAAATTCCCTGATGGTTCGGCCTTTAAACCCAACAGCAGTTACTACCTGTTCTCTGTACCGCAAACTGAATTGAACAACAACCCGAATATCAACAAATAATGGTATTTGACTAATAAACTTAACGGCGCTATATATAAAACCGGGTCTGAAAATGACCCGGTTTTATATTTTAAATGATTTCACTAGTTGGTAGCCCCGCCATTTACCAACAAATGCTGGCCATTAACAAATGACGAAAGGTCACTGGCAAAGAATTCAGCTGCATTGGCAACGTCTTCTACCTCTGCAAGTCTACCCATCGGACAGCTGTCCAGCAACTGTTTCCTTAATTCAGGATAGCTATCTGGCTCGGCAAAAATACCCGAATGATCTACTGCGAATGGAATGATGGTATTTACAGTTACTCCTCTATGGCCAATCTCTTTAGATAAAACATCAATCATATACCTTGGTGTAGTTTTACTCCCACCATACACAGCCATGCCCTGAACCGGAAAGGCTGTAGTACTGGAAGCAATGTAAATGATACGCCCTTTGTCTTCTACGTTTCTTGCAGCCTGTTGCATTGTAAAATATGCTCCTTTAGTGTTGATGGCAAATAACCTGTCAAACTGTTCCTCTGTAAAATCTACAACAGGTGTTTCTACCAGTTCGATTCCGGCATTGGCTACTACGATATCGATTTTCCCAAATTCTTTTTTTGCAGTTTCAAACAGACGTTCCAGATCAGCCACTTTGCTTACGTCTGCCTGTACCGCAATTACCCTTACCCCCATTGCCTTGATATTACTTAGCACTTCATCAGCTGATGCTTTATCTCTTGAATAATTGATCACCACGTCTGCGCCTAAGGCAGCGTAACGTTCGGCAATAGCTTTACCTAAACCTCTTGCTGATCCTGTGATTAATGCCACTTTATTTTTTAAACTGTTCATGATATTTTGATTAAATAATACTGATTGGATTAAGCCATGCCGCCGTTAACGCCAATATTCTGTGCAGTAATCCATTTTGCCTCATCCCCCGCAAGGAATGTCACCACCTGTGCAATATCCTCAGGCTCACCAATTCGGTTAAAAGCAGAAAGAGATGCCAGGCGGTCTATAACTTCCTGAGGTTTACCTTTAGTAAATAATTCAGTATTGGTTGGTCCCGGCGAAATTGAGTTTACATTGATACCTCTGCCACCAACCTCTTTAGAAAATACACGGGTTAATTGTTCTACGGCTGCTTTTGTAGCCACATAAGTACTATAAGTAGGCAACATGATACGGTTCACAGAAGTTGAAAAATTAATGATGCTTCCGTTGTCCGATAATCGGGTAGCTGCTTCACGCATCGTATTAAAAGTTCCCTTAACGTTAATATCAAATTGAAGTGCAAAATCTTCGTCAGTAGTATCTTTAAGTAATTTATTGATCATGATACCTGCGTTATTCACCAAAACATCAATCCGGCCATAATGATCAATTGCGGTGTCAAACATAGCTTTAACAGCAGCGGCATTACTTACGTCTGCCTGAATGGCAATGGCATCACCACCTTGTTGTATAATGTCGTTTACGGTTTGTTCTGCCGCAGCTCTACCACCTGCATAGTTTACAATTACTTTTGCACCTGCTGATGCTAATTTATGAGCGATACTTGCGCCTATGCCTCTTGAGGCACCTGTAATCAGAATTACTTTTTCTTTTAGAGTTTTCATGTTTTCTTTATCTTATTTTGATAACTCAAAGGTCAGATAAAGAACAACTGCAAAAAGGACGGATATTAAAGGATTAAGTATAAAAATCTAAGATTAGCTTTGCAGCTTTCTGTAAGCTATCGGAGTAAGCTCTGTATACTTCTTAAAGTAATTACTAAAATGGGTAGCCTCTGAAAACCCAAGTGTAAAAGAAATTTCTTTGATGGAAGCTTCTGAGTTATGCAATAGCGACTTTGCCTTTGCAACTGTTTTTTCAGCAATCCACGTGCTAACAGGTTTACCTGTTTTTGTTTTGATTACGCTACTTAGGTAATTCGGATGTAAATGCTGCAAATCTGCGTAGTCCTGAACCCGTAATAAAATATTTTCCTGACCAAAAACGATAGCCCGATAGTGATCTTCAAGGTTCTTTTTAAATACTTTAACAATGAAGGAACTCCTATTCCCCTCATATATAGGATTATAATTTTGCCAGAAGTATTCTTTTATTTTTAATAGCAGAACCACAAACAAGCTTCCAATAATTCTATTCTTATAGATAGAATTGCCTAAATGCTCTTTATGGATCTGGTGATAGAGCTTTTCTATTTCATCAAACTGTTCAGGTGGCATCAACCTTGGCTGAACTGTTTCTGTAAGCAAAAAAGAAAAGTCCTGATAAACATCCTGATGAACATGTTCTTGCAGATAAGATTCATTAAATGTGATCAGATAGGCCTCTGTAATTTCAGACCATTCAAAGCTTCTGTAATTTCCCGGATTAGTGAAATAGATTGTACCGGGGGTAATATCAAATGTCATCTCATCTATGATATACTTTCCGTATGCATTTTTAACGAAAACAAAGCTGAAATAATCTGGTCGGTAAGCAATCGATTTAAAAGGAAGATTCTTAAATGTTTCTCTTAAGGAATGTACAGTAAACCCCGACTCGGCACTTACCAAGTCTACAGGCAAGCCCATCATCTCGTACAGATCAGCCAGGTTTTTCGATACTGATTCCTTCGGGTTCATGAGAAGTCGTTTTTTAATGTTTTTTATACTTATCAATATCCTGTTTAGTTGCAGGATAGATTTCCGCTACCTCACTTCTATTGTCCTGGAATACTTTCACTTTTACAGGAACATCAGATTTATTAGCCTGGCGGATCATCTTCAGTTTTTGTTCACTCCCCTTAAGTCCAAGGTCAATAATAAAAAAACTGGCATAAGGATAAAGAGCCAGTTTTGCTGTATCATTTTTGATCTCCCTGATTTCTGGAAAAACAGTTCCAAGTTCGCTCGTTGGAGCATCTTTGACCTTTTTGTTTTGATCTGGATTATTCTGTTTCCTACAAGCAGCTGGAATAAGCATTATTGCAATGCTAAAAGAATAAATAATGGAGGAGGTTTTGAAGATTGAAAGCATATAATCAATTAATGGTCAACCAAATTTAGCTATTCTATCGTTCAATAGAATAGTTAAATTTGATTTAATTGATTATTACCTGGTATTAATCTGATCCAAAATTGGTTTATTAAGACTGGTAAGAAACTGCTGATCGGTCTTAAGCAAATCAAGTACAACCACCTGGTTTTTACCTTTTTTCAGCCATTCAGCAGGCAGGTAAATTGTTTGCTGAGGGCCAATACTCCAGTACTTTCCAAGATTATGACCGTTTACCCAAATCACGCCTTTACCCCATTTCCGCATATCCAGATAGGCATCCTGTAAGTTTTTCAGTTCAAATTCTGCATACTTTAACATTGGAGCATCCCGATTAACTGCATTGCTAACCTCTTTTTTAAGTGGCTGTTTATCAAAAGGCAATGAAAACATATCCCATGATTCCAAGACCGAACCAGCTAAGGTGACTTTGCCGGTAATCCCTTTTTTATTTTGAAGTAAAAATGGCCCGAAATTAATCCTTCCCATATTTTCTACTAATATATCAAGAGTGACCTTACCCGATGGTAAATCTATCATGAGACTATCCTGATTCAGTCTCCTGTCCAAAATACCCTGTCGTTTACCGTTAACATAGACCAGACCGAAATCCTTCAATCCATCAATTTTTAGCATACCCTGCTTTCCTCCATTGATAGTTGTGCGATAAAGTACATATCCATAGGCCTGGTTCAGGTCTTCGAAAGTCAGTGGCTGAATGCTTTGCTTTGATTTTCCAAGATACTCGTAAATACTAACTTCGGATGAAAAGGGAATAGCATCAAGAGCTGCTGCTGGCTTTGGGGCAGGAACAGCAGGCAACTTGGCACCAGGAGGCAAATGCTTTTCAATAACCGCCCTGAATTTCATAAACTTTTCAGTTGCGTTACCTGCTTCGTCAAGTGGTGCGTCGTAATCATAACTGCTGATCTGAGGTTCGTAGGGTATAGTATCACGGTAATTAGCTCCGTTCATGAAAGCGCGGGTACTACCGCCGTGGAACATATACATATTGATGGAAATGCCAGCTGCAAGTACGGAATCGAGCTTTCCTGTATATTGTTCAGCCGGAACTTTATGATGCGGTGTACCCCACCAATCAAACCATGCCGGATACCATTCGGCTATAAAGAAGGGGCCTTTGCCACCATTTAATTCGCGGATTTCCTTTTTCACGATTTCCGGATTGTCTTGCCCATTAATTGCAGGAAGTGTTCCGGGCAGGAATCCTTTTTTGATGTCTTTTTGAGGATCACATGTATATAGTAATCCATCGAACCCCGCATCAATAAACATCTCACGGTTAATACGCAAGTATTCCTTATCAGATCCATAAGAACCATATTCATTTTCAATCTGCACCATAAGCACATTACCTCCATGGTTGACCTGCAAGGGAGCAAGTTGTTTACCCACTTCGTGAATGTATTTGCGGTATTCTTCAAGGTATTGTTTTTCCCGGCTTCTTACTTTCAGACCTTGTTCATTTTGAAGCCAGTACGGATAACCTCCAAATTCCCATTCGGCACAGACATAAGGACTAGGCCGCAATATTACCCATAGCCCTTCTTGTTGTGCTATCTTTACAAATTCAGCAATATCATTGTTGCCAGAGAAATCAAACACATCTTTTTCAGGCTCATGTGCGTTCCAGAACACATAGGTTCCAATAGTATTGAGTCCCATGGCTTTTGCCATTTTCAGCCGGTCTCTCCATGCTTCTCTGGGTACGCGTGGATAATGTATTTCACCGGATACAACCTGAAAAGGTTTTCCGTCGAGCAGAAAGTCATTATCCCCAAGTTCAAAAGTATGTGCTACATTATTTTTACTGCAACTGCATAATAGTAGCAATACTGCCGACAAGTAAATTAAATTGAATATTTTCATTTAGGATGTTTTATAAATTGGAAAATTTACAAAATGCCGGAAAAACGTTTTGTTTCCCGGCATTCTATAAATTCTGCTAGTAGTTCGGATTTTGCTGTAATTGGTTCCCTGAGGCAAGAATTTCAGTCCTTGGAATTGGTAACCAATAATGTTTGGTCTCGAACTTACGCCCATCAAGTGCTATCTTGGAAGTAAAAGTAAAAGTTCCATCATTATTTTTGGTGATGACCACACCTCTTGAAGGAAGATTTTCCGTTACATCTGCTATTTTCCATCTTCTAACATCATAGAAACGATGCTCTTCAAACGCAAGCTATATCTGACGTTCGTGTCTTTTCCATCTTCTAACATCATAGAAACGATGCTCTTCAAACGCAAGCTATATCTGACGTTCGTGTC
>NZ_JBFTIZ010000149.1:0-9571 GCF_056395165.1 Pedobacter sp. 10L46_2 | reverse complement strand
GCATAAGATAGCGCTGCCAAAAAATAAGGTTTTAGTTGAAGCGGGACATATAGGCCGCTCGGCTTACTTTATCCAGAAAGGCATTGCGCGTGCTTATTGCGAAGGAAGGGATAACCAGATCACCTTTTGGTTTGGCCTTGAAGGCGATTTTGTGTTTTCCTATAACAGCTATATAAATGGACAGCCGGGCTACGAGAGCATAGAATTGTTAGAGAACAGTACTCTTTATGAAATTAAAGATGAAGCCTTACAACGCTTATTTTTGGAAAATATAGACCTTGCAAACTGGGGCAGAAAGCTGGCAGAGCTTGAGCTGATTAAGCTCGAAGAACGCTATATTTCCAGATTATTTAAATCGGCGTCAGAATGTTATGCTGAGTTGCTAAAAAACTCACCTAATTTGATCCAAAGAATCCAACTGGGATATATTGCTTCTTACCTTGGCGTTACCCAGGTTACGCTTAGCCGAATCCGTGCAGAAATAAAATAGCAAACTCATTTTTTAACATTTGTAAAAAAATGGCCTGTTAATTCGGCCTAATTTTGCAGAAAAAAAAATTATGAGCTGGATTATTTTAATAATTGCCGGATTGTTTGAGGTTGGATTTACCACCTGTTTAAAGCTATCCAATAACTTTACCAACTTTAAATGGAGTTTGGCTTTTGCTGTTTGTATTTCGTTAAGTTTTTACTTCCTAAATAAAGCCACCCAAACTTTACCAATGGGAACGGCATACGCAGTGTGGACAGGTATAGGAGCGGTAGGAACTGTAATAGTTGGAATATTGTATTTTCAGGAACCTGCCAATTTCTGGCGCATCTTTTTTATCGCAACGCTAATTGGGTCTATTCTGGGGTTAAAATTCTTTGCTGGAAGCCATTAGGTTTTGGGCTTAAGTGTGGTGCAGCAACCTTCGTCATCTCCTTTGATTAACCAAAGGAGATCACGGCCAATGTAAGCCATTAGTTTTTATCAATTGTTGTAACCTGCAGGCCTACCTCGGCGTCATAGCTGTATATGCAGCAACAGCAAACAGATCAAGACCTAATTGCAGAAGTCCTGATGGGTAATACCTCCGCTTATTCGGAATTGGTAAAACGCCATCAGCGCTTTGTATTTACGCTTGCTATACGTTTTGCTAAAAACAGGGAAGATGCAGAAGAAATTGCTCAGGATTGCTTTGTAAAGGCATACAAAGCCTTAGGTACCTTTAAGCAAACGTCTAAATTTTCTACATGGTTGTATACCATTACTTATACCACGGCTATGTCTTTTTTACGGAAAAAGCGAATTGATACACAATCAATACACGGAAATGAAAATGAACTGGAGCTGGAAGGACATAAATCTGATTTGAGTGATAACCTGGCCGAAAGGAAATCTACAAACAAATATCTTGATGAGGCAATTTCTACGCTTTCTAACGATGATATCGCGATAGTTACGTTGTTTTATAAGGGCGAACAAAGTTTAGAAGAAATTGCGGCGGCACTAAATATGCCGGCAAATACAGTTAAAGTCAGGCTGCACAGAGCAAGGGCGCGACTAAAAGAGCGGTTAGAATTTTTATTAAAAGACGAGGTAAAGGAATTATTATGGAATTAAAAGACGAAGAATTAACCAGGTTACTGAAAGGCATGGAGATGGAAGAGCCATCAATGTCTTTTACTCGTAACGTGATGGAGCAGATAAAGCTTGAAAAGCAACCTGTAGCTCTAAAGACACGGGTAGATAATCGAATTATTTATGGTATAGCTGCTATTTTTGGAGCTTTCATTGCAGGGGTTTTTATATATGCAATAGGCAATAGCACTGTTACATACGAACTGCCTAAAGTTAAAATTGACCTAACCGGGGCGGTTGACAAAACCTTGACTCCCGGTTTTTTAACTGCTTTCCTGTTTATAGATGTAGTTATTGCATTGATCTATTTCGATAGTATCCTGAGAAGAAAAAAAGGCAAGAGCCTTCAATAAAACTACTTTATTTCTATAGGGAGTTCCACAAAGGTCTTATCCCAGGCAATAATTAAATTAGCGCCCTTTTCCTGTGATTTAAAAGTAATACACAGTGACTCAACCGTGCTGGTTAGCGTTTTTACCGGAACATCAACTCTTACCAAATCTTTTTCCTGATTATAAGTAAAAGCGCCCCATTTATCAGTCTGTTTATTGATGATAAGTGTCCAGTTGTCTTTATTTGGGATGGCAAATAAGCTATAAGAACCAGCTTTTATCTTCTTGCCGGCAATAACTACGGTCTTATAGAATTTAATTTCTGTCGATTCATTTGCACCTACACGCCATACTTTGCCAAATTGCTCAAGTACACCAAAAATTTCCCGACCTTTTTTTGAAGGGCGAGAATAGACGACTTTGATTAATGGTTTAGAATCGTCCTTAGCCTTTGCAACACTTAAAGGGAAATAAGCAATATCAGCAGGGCTCGAATCAATAGCCGGGAATTTTACATCCTGCGCCATTGTGTTGCCGGCAAATATTGCAAACAGAGCAAAAAGCATTATTTTCTTCATAGGGAGAAGGTGTAGTAAAGAAAAATGTAGTTTAATATTCGCGGCCTTTAACGATTCCGTTTAAGAAAATGGCACCAAAAATAAAACCGACGATACCGCCAAGAATTGCATACCCAAAACTTCCGGAAATGATAAAGGCTGTTAAAATTCCAAAAAACATACCTAAAATGTAGTAAACCCAGTCAAAACTGTTGTTGTTTTCTTGTTCAGTCATTGTTAAAATACTTAGGCCGCAAAGATATTGATTTATTTTATCTGTGTATAATTTATCTCTAATTGTTGGGCAAAAGGCACCTTTTCTCCTAAGCAGATCCCAATCTGATACGAAGCAGATGTAAATACCCTTTATGTGCGGGAGTTTGTATCGCTTTACAGAAAGGGACTTATTTTTCATGGCTATTTACAGTAATTATTCTGATCAGGAGCTCTCAGGCTTATTGAAGTCTGGAGACCAAGTTGTGTTTACTGCTATTTATAACCGGTATTGGGAAAAAATGCAGGGGTTGCCTGGAGCCATACCAAAGATACAGAGATATAGGAGTAAAAATCTTACGATTCGTTCTGAGCATAAACTTCCGAATACGGAGGTATATTACCGCATTAAATTTCGAATCCAGATTAATTTTATCTCAATAATTGGGATGCGGAGGATAAATATTGCTGTTATAATATAAAGATCTTTCCGTCCTCTTACGGAATGTTAGTTAATAAGTGGACAGGGGTCAGGTTCCCTTGTCTATTCCGTTTTTGATTGAAAATAATTTAGGTAGTATGTTGTAGTTCGCCAGGAAGGGAACATGGCGCTAAAGAATACAACTAAGTATTTCTCCAGCTGATTACATCATATTTAGTACGTTTCTGATCTTCATCACCACCATAAATTAAGTGCTTTTTGATAAATAATCCAGTCGTTAATTCTTCAAAATAATCTAACTCTTTAAATAAAGAGGCAGAAATGGTGTGAGTTGCCTTGATTTCAAAAATGTCAAAGCCATTGTGTGTTTTTATTAATAAATCTACTTCCCTACCATTACTTGCCTGCCAGAAGTTATAATCCTGATGGAGATATTGATGATTGTTTTTCTTCTGATATTCGGCAATGATCATATTTTCGAAAAGGTTGCCCTTGAGTCTGTTTTGTTCAAAATCTTCTGGTGTTCTGATGCCTAGCAGGTAATTAAGTAAACCTGTATCATAAAAATAAAGCTTAGGACTTTTTACCAGACGTTTATTGAAATTTTGATGATAAGGCTGTAGCTGAAATGTAATATAACTGCTTTCGAGAATAGAAAGCCATGCTTTTGCGGTAGGTTGCGAAATGTCACATTCGTTAGCCAGCGCGCTAATATTTAACAGTTGCCCAGCACGAGCCGCGCACAAACCAATAAATGTACGGAAAAGGTTTAAATCGCGGATATTTAACAACTCGGTTACGTCTTTTTCTATATAGGTTTGGATGTAATTGGCGTAAAATACTACAGGATCGATTTCTCGGGTGTAAATAGCGGGATAAAATCCTTTAACCGCTGTTTGAGAATAGGAATTTTTCTGGATACCAGCGTTTTTTAATTCAGAAAAATCGAATGGTAAAAGTTTAAATAGAGCTACCCGTCCGGCTAGCGTTTGTGTGATACTGTTTAACAGGTGGAAATTTTGAGAGCCTGATAGGATAAATTGACCCATTTGTCCACTGTCGTCTACGATACCTTGTATATAAGAAAAAAGTTGGGGTACGCGTTGCACCTCGTCAAAAATAACATGCTGGTTATATAGGTTTAAAAATCCAATAGGATCATCTGTTGCGAAGGCGCGTATATCTGGATTTTCTAATGATATATAGCGATATTCAGGAAATAATTCTTTTAATAATGTAGTTTTCCCTGACTGCCTGGGACCAGTTAAAGCGATGATTGGGAATTTATTTTTTTGCAGATGTATATGTCTGGAAATCTGTCGTGTAATAAATTTTTCCATTATCAAATATACGGTAATTTTGAATTTACATGTATTTTATTTTGAATTTGCATGAGATTTATTTTGAATTTGCATGGCTTCTGTTTTGAGCCTAAATAGATGCTCTATAGAATTATTCACAAGGCAACATATTCTGTTGCCTTTTTTGTAATCAACTTTTATCAAGGCTTATTGATGATTGCCACAGTAAGCCGACTTACACAATTCATTTTGCCTTTGTCGCTATAAATCTTGATTTCCCATACATGGGTTTTTGCACCAATATGCAGGGCCTTGCAAATCCCGGTTACAAGGCCGCTTTTTACCGGGCGCAAATGATTTGCATTGATCTCTAAACCTACAGCCACATACTTTTCCGGATCAATACACATATAGGAAGCAACACTGCCAAGGGTTTCGGCCAGCACGACAGAAGCCCCGCCATGTAAAATTCCGGCAGGCTGGTGTGTGCGCTCATCAACCGGCATGGTTGCTGTTAAAAAATCTTCGCCCACTTCGGTGAACTGTATATCTAAAAAGCCTCCCATGTGATTTTTGGGCTGGTTATTTAGCTTTGCCGGTGAAAATTCTGTAAACCAGATCATAAGTACCTTTCTTTAATAATACCAACATGATGCATAATATGGCCTGCCATTACAAAAAGGATTGCTCTTACCGTGATTTGTCTTTCAGAAGCCGTTCCGCTTCTGTTAAGCTCTTTTTCTGTAAACGACTTAATTAAATAAAGATTCGACTTACGTAAATGCGCAAATTCTTCAGAAAGGCTCAATAGACTTCTATCTGAAAAATGAGCGTTTGCTACATAATCATCTTCTTCAAAGCCGGGAAGTGCATGTTGTTCTCCGCGGGCAAAGCACATTAGCCGGTATACAAATACACGCTCAGTATCAATGATATGGCCGATCAATTCTTTGATGGTCCATTTTCCGGGGGCATAGGCGTAATCTGCCTTTTCTATCAACGAGTTTATAAAATCTGGAAATTCGATGGCTTGTTTTTCCAGTAATTCAATTACATCTTCGCCTACAAGCTTAATGTATGTTTCAGCCCAGGCGGGGTACTCATGTGTTTGAGGTCGGTTCATAAGTTATACTGCTTTTTAAAACGATACGAAATGTTGTGCCTTTACCTAATTCAGATTCTTTAACGAATATTTGTCCGCTATGATAGTTCTCGATAATGCGCTTGGTTAGAGATAGCCCTAAGCCCCATCCCCGTTTTCGGGTTGTATAGCCGGGTTGGAAAACGGCATCAAATTTAGATCTTGCAATTCCTTTTCCGGTATCGGTTACATCAATAAAGACCTCTTCTTTGGTCAGATTTTCTATGATATTTATGGTAATTGTGCCTTCGTTTTCGATGGCGTTGGCTGCATTTTTAAGCAAATTTTCTATTACCCAATCAAATAATGGAACGTTCAATAATGCACGCACCTGCTCATCGCCGTTAATGGTAAAGATGATCTTGTCTGATGTGCGCAATTTAAAGTACTCTACAAAATTATAGATAACGGTGTATACCACGTGGTCTTCTACTATTGGTTTGGAGCCTATTTTTGAAAAACGGTCGGTAATTACTTCAAGGCGTTTAATGTCGTTTTCCATTTCGGCAATGAGCGGATCGTCTTCTGCATCGAATCTCGATTTTATCAGTTCAACCCAGGCCATGAGCGACGATATGGGGGTGCCCAGCTGATGTGCTGTTTCCTTAGCCATACCCACCCATACCTGATCCTGCTCTGCCTTACGAGCAGAACTGAAAGCTACATATGCTGTAAGCAGGAATAGGGCAATTACCCCCAATTGTATATAAGGGAAGTAACGAAGCTGTGTTAGGGTAGGCGAATCTTTATAGAAAATCCACCATCGGGTGCCATCCAACCCYGTAATTGGAGTAGGAGGATGCTGTTTTTTCATGGTTCTTAATTCACGTGCGAAATAGGCAGGATCGTAAGTAACGTTTGTCTTTTTTTCGAGATCGTAGTTTGTTTTAGTCGAATCCAGCCCCTGAAAACTAAGGATTTCCATCTTTGTAGAATCCGTCATGATAACCGGAAGCTTGGTATTGGTTCTGATGAGTTCTATCAAACTGGTATAGCGGTCATCATCGTACATAACCAGCGACTGCTCTGTTACTTTTACATAGAGTTGAAGCTGTAATTGCTCCTCCCGCTCCATTTTTTTAACAAAGAAGTCGCTGTAGAAAACAGATGCTGCTCCAATAATAATGGCAAAGAACAGCAAAAAGAACTTCCATCGTCGTTTTTTCTCGTAAGGATTCATAGAATATGAAAAATGCAAATTACAAAAATATATCTTTGCAGTGTTATTATGGAAAAGAAAGTAAGAGTAAGATTTGCCCCTAGTCCGACAGGAGGGCTGCATTTAGGTGGTGTACGTACCGCTTTGTTTAATTATCTGTTTGCTAAAAAACATAACGGAACGTTTGTTTTGCGTGTTGAAGACACGGATCAGACGCGTTTTGTTGAGGGAGCAGAAGAATACATCGTTTCTTGTTTGGAATGGTGTGGGATGTCGCCAGATGAGAGCCCGCAAAAAGGTGGGGAATTTGGGCCGTATCGTCAAAGTGAACGTAAAGCAACCTACAAACAGTATGCGGATCAGTTAATTGCTGATGGCTATGCTTACTATGCTTTTGATACCCCGGAAGAACTGGACGCAAAACGTAAGGAGATTCCTAATTTTACTTACGGATTAGCAACACGCGAAGGGATGCGCAATTCCCTCACACTTAGCGAAAATGAAGTAGCTGAACTTTTGGCCAATAATACCCCGCACGTTGTGCGTATTAAAATGCCTAAAGATGAACTGGTTTCTTTTACAGATCTGATTAGGGGGCATGTAAGTTTTGATACAAATTTAGTTGACGATAAAGTTTTATTAAAGGCCGATGGGATGCCTACTTATCACTTAGCCGTTGTTGCAGATGATAACGCAATGGAAATCAGTCATATTTTTAGAGGCGAGGAGTGGCTTCCGTCTGCTCCAATACATATCTTGTTGTGGCGTTACCTTGGATGGGAAGATATAATGCCTCAATGGATTCATTTGCCACTGATATTAAAACCAGATGGGAACGGAAAACTAAGTAAGCGTGATGGCGACAGATTAGGCTTCCCGGTTTATGCACAAAACTGGACTGACCCAAAAAGCGGTGATTTAACCAAAGGGTTTAAAGAACTTGGTTTTATGCCTGAAGCGTTTGTGAATTTATTGGCAATGCTTGGCTGGAATGATGGTACAGATCAGGAATTGTTTTCTTTAGCAGAATTAATTGATAAGTTCTCGGTTGAACGTATAAGCAAGGCCGGAGCAAAATTTGATTTCGAAAAAGCCAAGTGGTATAACCATGAATGGATTAAAAATGCTGATGCCCAAAAATTATTACCTACAGTAAAAGCAGCATTTGCGGATCAAGGTGTTACGGTTAAAGATGATGCTTATTTGCTGAAAGTAATTGATTTGGTTAAAGATAGATGTAATTTGTTGAGCGACTTTGTTACTCAGGCCGCTTACTTTTTTGTGGCCCCTGCTGAATATGACCTGGCTGCGGTAAAACCAAAGTGGACAGCCGAGAAGGCTGCATTTTTTGATGCGTATACTTTATTGGTAACCGATCATGCTACTGCTTTAGAGTTAGAAGAGAAATTTAAAGAATTAGCTGGCACACATCAATTTAAACCGGGGGAGCTAATGCTGCCACTTAGAATAATGCTTGTTGGTGGTAAATTCGGTCCCGGCGTATTTGATATTGCCCTTGTTTTAGGGGCAGCTGAAACTGTGCAAAGAATAAAGAATGCATTGACTGCGTTTAACTAATTATTTTGTAATTTGGTATGACAATTGTCTCGGATTCTTGTCTTATCAAATTAAAAAATAATTATATGCAGTGGTTCGGAAAAGGAAGTGGTAATATCGACGATAGAAGGGGTATGAGTGGCGGCACCATTGGTGGTGGCGTTGGTATTATCATTGTAGTTTTAGGTCTTCTCTTCGGAAAAGATTTGACAGGTCTGGTTAGCCAGTTGCCTGTAAATAATGTGACACAATCTGAGGGTAAACAAGGAGACCCGACTGATGCGGAAGGTAAGTTTGTGGATGGCGTTCTTGAGTCTACAAACCAAGTCTGGGAACAGCAATTTCAAAGCCTGGGACAGGAATACGAAAAGCCAAGAATGGTTTTGTTTACCAATATGGTACAGTCGGCCTGTGGAAATGCAAGCTCGGCGGTTGGTCCATTCTATTGTCCGGGAGATCATAAAGTATATATTGACCTGTCCTTTTATCAGGATCTAAAAGACAGATTTGGTGCCGCCGGTGATTTTGCACAAGCTTATGTAATTGCTCATGAGGTAGGCCATCACGTTCAGAATTTGTTGGGTATCTCTGATAAATTGCAAAAGGCCAGAGGGCAGGTAAGTGAGGTTGAGTACAATCGGTTGTCTGTTAAACTGGAATTACAGGCGGATTTTCTTGCGGGCTTATGGGCACATCATGCTCAAAACTTAAAAGACTTTAAATTAGAAGAGGGAGATATTGACGAAGCTTTAAATGCAGCGAATGCAATAGGTGATGATAAATTGCAGAAACAGGCTCAAGGAGAGGTTGTTCCTGATGCATTTACTCATGGTACATCTGCACAAAGAATGTATTGGTTTAAGAAGGGATTTGAGACCGGAGATATTAACCAAGGGGATACATTCAGTTCAAAACAATTATAAATAAGCTCGCAGGTTTGCAATTTTTTTGATATATATATAAGTTTAAACGCTTAATATTATCAAGAGTTGTATAACTTTAGAACAAAACTATTATACAAATTATTTTGCTAATGCTATTTAGAAGCTTATTCCCCTTTAATAATGATATTAATTGTAGATGATACGCCAGAGAACCTTATCTCTTTAAAAAGGGTTCTTGAAAGGCATAATTTTGAAGTTGATACCGCATCCTCAGGTGAAGAAGCTTTAAAAAAAGTTCTTAAGAATGAATAYGTCCTGATTATTTTGGATGTGCAAATGCCCGGGATGGATGGCTTTGAAG
>NZ_JBFTIZ010000148.1:0-9603 GCF_056395165.1 Pedobacter sp. 10L46_2 | reverse complement strand
GCCATAAACGCAGCGGATGCATGTGGAATTGCATAATGAACATGCAAAATATCCAGTTTTTCGAAACGCACTACATCCACCAGTTTACTGGCCAATGCTGATTCGTAAGGTGCATAATCAAATAATGGATAATCTCTAACTGATACTTCGTGATAGAATAAGTTTTCAGAGAAAAAGTCTAGCCTGGCTGGCTGACTATATGTGATGAAATGTACCTGATGACCTTCGTCGGCAAGCGCCTTGCCTAATTCAGTGGCAACTACACCACTACCTCCAAAAGTCGGGTAACAAACGATACCTATTTTCATGAATATTTTTTTACGATGCAAAGTACACTACTTAAATTGAGCTTTGTGTTAAACAATTGCAATTATTTAAGTTTTTGATCGGCTCAAAAGATTTGATTTAAGATTTCATCTCGGCTTGTATCAYGAGATACATTTCATTAGGTCTTTGCGTACCAATGTAATATTCAAATCCATCAGTATCTGTAAGCACAACAGCGTCTTTCCCGGATGAATAAAAACGAATACTTCCCTTCCGGTGAAGGTTATAAACAGGGTTATTGAATAAGTAATTACTATAAGTATCTTTTCTTACTTTAACTATTGAATTCAGATCTATTTCTACTCTTTTAGCAGACCACAAGCCGTCTATTATGATTTTTTTATGCTCAATAATGGTTTTGTATTGAATTAGAAAAAGCAACGCTATTGAAACTCCAATGATACCAAATCCAACTACAAGAAATAAATCCTGGGTATTATCTCTATCTCGTTCATATACATAGGCAGCGAAGCAAAATGCAGCCATAACTAACCTGATACAGATCCTGATATAGTCACGTCCTATGTACTGTTTTTCAAAAAAAGCGTAGCGATTGCTCATTTATGTAAATTTCAATAAAGTTACTTTTTTTTTATTTCCGTAGTACCCCTATCTCAGTTAAGATTGTTTAAAAAATGTAATATGATTATTTCAGATCGAATATAGCCACTTTTTTTGTGGCCGATGTCACCTTGTATCTATCATCTTGCCGCATACCACCCAGCCAAATAATTTCGCCGTTTCCGTTTATCAGAATAGGGACACCAGCCTTCTCTGCAAGCGGGATTTTCTCATCAATAAAAAAATCGCTTAAGTTTTTAAAGAACTTCATACCTAGCGGCATAAACTTATCGCCAGATTGCCAGGTTCGCACCACTAAAGGAAACATGAGCTTATCAGCATCTACAAATGCCCTTTTGGTACTCTTTTCAAAATATGGTTCATCTATGAAAGACATTAATATCTTATGCTGCGACAGATTTACGCTTTGATCGTTAACATGAATAAATGCCAATTGCAGATTTTCTTCAACAATAGGATTTAATATCAAATCATCCCTATCGATGGTAATTCTATGAGAACTGCTATAGAAAGAGGTCCCACTTTGCTTGTTTAGCGCCTGCAGCAGTTCTATCACTACAAGTTCCGAGAAACCAAAGGGCCTAAGCAGTTCAAAAATTAACAACCGCTGCGGCTTCAATGCTTTGACCTTGGCAATTGACAAGTGCAAGCTATTTTGTTTTTCGACAAGCAAGTCCTCCCTTAGTTCGGAAACTGCTTTTTGCAACACAAGCTCCGTTTCAGAAAACCGCTGAATATTTTGTTCAAATGTTTGCTCCAGATTAGGATTAATCTCTTTAAGATGAGGGATAACCTTTAGGCGAATTTTATTGCGGGCATAGTCTACAGATAAATTTGAACTATCTTCTACAAAATCAATATTATGCTCTGCTATTAATTCATTAATTTGCTCACGCGAAAGAAATAGCAGGGGCCTGATGAGCTTATCTCTTTTAGGGAAAATGCCATGCAACCCGGCTATCCCTGTTCCCCTCGTTAAATTTAACAATACGGTTTCCATGGCATCATCCTGGTGTTGTGCAAGAGCGATGAAATTATAGTTATTAGATTCCCGTATCTCTTCGAACCAATTGTACCGCAAATCTCTGGCGGCCATTTGGGTAGATATTTTATGCGCTGCAGCGTAATTTTTAGTTTTGAAGTGGGTTACATAAAATGGCACTTCCAGGGAGTTGGCGAGCATTCGTACAAAGCTTTCGTCTCTTTGAGACTCATCTGCCCTTAAATTAAAATTACAGTGTGCTATACCAAAATCAAAACCAGCGAGTTTAAAGAGATGGGCCATTAAAACAGAATCCTTCCCGCCACTAACGGCAAGCAGTATCTTGTCGCTAGCAATGAAGAGTGAATTATGGCTTATAAAATCTTTAAAGTTTTGAATGGGTAACATCTTTCAAAAATATTTAATTAAAATGGTAAGCAAAAAACTAACTTTGTAAAGTGCAGAAAATACGCTTTTTCATTATCTTTTTCATGTTTCCTTTCTCTTTGCTAGCGCAACAGAGAACCAAGATTATTTTGAAGGATGCCAGAATAGGAAATACAGATGGAAAGAAAAACATTTCTTATCTGAAGTATCCAGTATTTATTCATGAAAATGCTACGTTAACTTGTGACAGTGCTGTTTTTTATCAAAACGACAATGTTTTTGAGGCATTTAAAAACGTCCATATTAATCAGGGAGATACCATAAATATCTACTCTGATCATTTAACATACAATGGAAATACTAAAATTGCCCACTTAACCAGTAATGTGCGTATGATCGACAAGGAGTCTGTTCTTACCACTAATGTGCTTGACTACAATATGGCCACCAAAGTTGGAACATATGTAGAAGGAGGCAAAATTGTTAATAAAGATGTGACCTTAACGAGTAAAAACGGCTACTACTTTTCTAATAGCCGAGATTCTTACTTTCGTTATAATGTTGTAGTGGTAACACCACAAAGCACAATTAAATCAGACACATTAAGGTACAATACCCTTACCAACTGGACCTATTTTTATGGCCCTACAAATATAAAAGGTAAAGAAGATAACCTATATACCGAAAATGGCGCATACAACACCAAAACTGAATATGCTTATTTTGGCAAGAAGAACTTATACACCAATGGGACTAAATCTTTAAAAGGAGATAGTTTATACTATGATGGTATAGCAGGATATGGTAAGGCTGTTAGGAATATCATCTTTAAAGATACTGCCGACAAAACGGTTCTTTATGGTCAATTGGGTTATTACTACAAAATAGACGAGCGTACTGTTGTAACCAAAAATGCGTATGTAGGTATGGGGACAAAAGACTCCATAACAGTAAACAACAAGTTACAGCCAGATAGCTTATGGTTGGGTTCGGATACATTAGAAACTCAAATGGTACTTCAAAAAACTTTGAAGTTAATTGAATCACCGGTACTCAAACAAAACAATGAATTGGGTGATCCTGAGAAACCACAGAAGAAAGGTGAATCACAAGCACCCGGGATGACGGCCGAGGAAATTGGAATAGCAAAGAAATCGGAGAAAAAAGAAGCAAAAGAAAAAGCGAAAACTGCTAAAAGAGATAACAAAAATACAAAACCTGTTGATTCTACGGCAATTAAAGCAGCTAAAGATAGCCTGCTAGCAAAGGTTTCCTTACCCAAGGATAGCCTTTCTAAGGATAGTATTGCTCAAAAGAAACCCGATACTTCATTAATTAAGGATTCTTTAAATGCGGCAAAAGACCCAGTTAAACCTATAAAGGCAGCGATTTCAGGTAAAAAACCTGATAGTCTAAGTAAAAAAGCCGATAGCCTGGCAAAATCAGGAAATGTAGCGAAGAAGATTAACGGGGCCATTAAAACCACGGATAGTTTAGTAAAGAAAAATATTAAGGATTCAATACCACCTAACCCTTTGGATACGGTAAAAACACGTTCCATTAAAGCTTATCATAATGTAAGGGTTTACAAATCCAATATGCAGGCTAAAGCAGATTCTCTATTTTATACAAGTGCCGATTCCACTTTAAGGTGGTACGGAGACCCTATTTTATGGTCGCAGAACTCTCAACAAACCGGAGACACTATTTACCTTCGCTTAAAAAACAATAAGCTTAATACGTTACAGGTAATTGATAATGCATTTCAGGTGAATGTAAATGCGGATTCCGCAAGGTTTAATCAGATAAAAGGAAAACTCATTACTGCTTTCTTTAAAGATGGAGAATTAAGCACCATGTTTGTGGATGGAAATGCAGAAAGTGTTTATTATAACAGGGGAAAAGACAGTGTATACACCGACATGAACCAAACTGTAAGCAGTAGAATAAAGATCTTGTTTAAAGACAAAGAAATAAGTCATATTCTTACTGTTAAAGAACCCGAGGGAATCAGGGTGCCTATTACTGAACTAAAAGAAGATGTTTTGTTAACAGGATTTACATGGAAACCTGAACTTAGACCGCTTTCTAAAAAGGAAGTAATAAGTGGGAAACCTAAAACAAAACCTGCTGCATCTAAAAGCCCGGCAGCAGGGGCAAAAAAACCTGGAAGCCCGACAGGCAAAGCACCCAATAAAGCTGAAGTAGCCAAAAAAGGATTAATTAAAACTGCTTCAAAAGAACTTGTTAAGGCTGCCTCCAAAATTGATTCAGCCGCAATAGATTCAGCAAAAGCTATTATTGCTCCAATTAAGAATATCTTACCCTTAAAGCCCGATACCAGTAAGAAACCTGATACTGCTAAAAAAATTACACCTGCTCCTTTAAAAAAGCAATAAGCTTTTTCATCGCAATTGCCCTGTGACTGATCTCATTCTTTTCCGTCATGCTCATTTGCGCAAAGGTCCTATCGTAGCCAATAGGCATAAATATTGGATCATAACCAAATCCTTCATCTCCTATTGGAGTTTGTGTAATGTTGCCATAAACAACCCCTTCAAAAAGATAGTTCTTATTATTTTGGTTTAAAGAAATAACGGTTTTAAAATGGGCCTTTCTATTCGTTTTACCTTCCATCTTTTTTAGTACAAGATTAAGGTTTTCAAGATCATCTCTAACTCCTGAGTACCTGGCCGAATAGATTCCAGGTTCATTGTCTAATGCCTCAATCTCCAATCCGCTATCATCAGCAAAACAATTCAACTTAAAATTATCAGTTACATAACTGCTTTTAAGCTCTGCATTCTCTGCAAATGAGTTCCCTGTTTCAGGGATATCAACATCACAGCCAATATCTTTAAGATTTAAAACTTTATATTGATTTACAAGGAGTTTACCAATTTCTTCTGTCTTATGCTTATTGTTGGTAGCAAACACCAATTCAGGTAGCATCATAGTCCCAGTTGTTTCAAACTACCCCATAATACTTTCTTTCCATTTGCATCTTCATCCAGTTTTTGGAGCGCCGAAGAAAAGATAAGCTTTACTTCTCCTTCAGTTACTACTGTGTTTTCAGGATGCTGCTTTAATCCAAGTTGCTGAGATGAAACACCAAATGCAAATACAATGACACTCGAAAAACGAGCCTTCAATTGCTCATAGCTTGCTTCTTTATACTTGGCGTAATTAAGCAACGCGAAATCACTAGCGGTTAGATTTATTGATTTTACGATCTTTCTTAACAATTCCCTACCCCTTTCATCACTAACGTCATTATGCTCATCGTATACCAAAATCAGTATATTACGGTTATTATTACCTAAAAATTTAAACTCAGGTTGTACTTTAACTAAGGGAATTATTGGTTCATTAACAATTAAAGGCTGAGCAGGTGAAGATGCTTCATCTTTTACATAAACTTGCACTTCTTCATTTAACGTCCCCTCAGGCTCTTTAACCAGGTAAATATCATCCGTAAAAAATAAACGCAGACCTTCTCCGTCAGTTGTAAGTTGGCTCACCATTAATGATAATTTTATTGAAAATCTTTTTTCTGTTAAAATTAGTTAAATATCTCATTATAGTACCTTTATTTATTACTTTTATGCCTTAAAATTATATACCATAAGTCTTTTGTGAGAAAAGTTTACTGTTCCATTATCATCAGTCTTTTTATTACCGGTGCATTTGCTCAAAATGTGGCTGTAGTTAATGGAAAACCAATAAGCAATAAAGAGTTTATGTGGGTATATAAGAAAAATCATTCCGGCAACGGAAATGCGACGGCTGAAGATTTACATGCTTATCTAACCTTATATGTAAACTTCAAACTTAAGGTTACTGAAGCCAGAGAGTTGGGTCTGGATACGGACACAGGCTATCTTGCCGAGGTAAAAAACTATGAACACGCATTGCGTACACAGAAAAGAATATCGAAAACAAAACCAGAATATCTTTTCATAATGAATGAATATAAAGAAGCGGTTTTAATGTTTAATATCTCTGAAATAAAGGTATGGAACCAGGCGCAGAATGATGAAAATCAGCTCCGCATTTTTTATGATAAAAACAAAAGCGTTTATTTGCAAAGTTCTTTTGATGAGGTTAGAGGGCAGGTAGTCACAGATTATCAGCAGGAACTGGAGAATGAATGGATAAAAGCACTAAGAAAAAAATATCCTGTAAAGATTAATCAGGACGAGATAAGAAAATTGGCTAAGCCATGAGCTTCACGCCAATAGCACAGATAATATTAGATTTGCAAAAGAATATAATTGAACAACCATAGAATGAGGAAATTTTTAGTAACAGCAAGCGGATTGATTTGTTTGTTTTTCAACGTACAGGCTCAAAAGAAAAATATAGATAAAGTTGTTGCTGTATTAGGTAATAACATCATTTTACTATCAGATTTAAATCAACAATATGCACAATACTTAAATTCAGGAAATCCTGATGATGATAAAGTAAAGTGCTATATATTGCAACAAATGCTTGCTCAGAAACTACTTAAACAACAAGCAGAAATTGACTCTGTTGTAGTTGAAGAAGCCCAGGTTGATGAGGAAGTTGAAAAACGTATGCGTTATCAGATCCAGCGCGCAGGTGGACAAGAAAGATTGGAACAGTTTTTAAATCGCTCTGTTCTTCAGTATAAAGATGAGATCAGACCTGACATTAAAGAGCAGTTGATCTCTAATAAAATGCAGCAAAAAATAACTCAGGATGTAAACATTACACCGATTGAGGTTAAACGTTATTTTGATTCTTATAAAAAAGATAGTCTTCCTGATATTCCTACTGAATTTGAAGTTGGAGAAATTGTACTTCATCCAAAACTTACAAAAGCAGAAAAGCAAAAATTCTATGATAAAATTGATGCATTAAGGTTAAGAGTGAAAAGTGGTGAGGATTTTGCATTCCTTGCTAAATCTTATTCTGAAGATACAGGTTCAGCTGCTGAGGGTGGTGACCTTGGATTCTTCGATCGTACCAGAATGGTGAAAGAATTTACAGCTTGGGCATTTAAATTAAAACCAGGTGAAATGTCGCCGGTATTTGAATCAGAACACGGCTTCCATATTCTTCAGGTTATTGAACGCCGCGGAGAACAGGTTCAGGCACGCCATATTCTTATACGTCCGGAAACTACACCGGCCAGCTTAGAAAGAACTAAATTACAAGCCGATACCATTTACAAAAATATCGTAGAGAAAAAACTTCCATTCTCTACCGCTGCTTCATTATATTCTGATAACAAGGAATCTCAATATAACGGTGGTATGATATTATATGCAGATAACGTTACTGCCAGAACTACATTTATCCCAGCGGATAAACTAGATCCAAAAGTATTTGTTGTTGTTGATACAATGAAAGTAGGCGAAGTTTCTCAGCCTGTTTCTTTCACAGATCCAGATGGCAAACAAGGATATAAGATTCTTTATTTAAAATCTAAAATCCCGCCACATAAAGGAAACCTGGAACAGGATTATTCTAAATTCAAAGAGAAAGCACAACAGGATAAAATCGATAGAATGTTAAGTGAATGGTTCGAAAAAAGAAGAGAAAACACTTACATCAGAATTGACGAAGATTATGATGATTGTGATGAATTGAAAATTTGGACTAAAAATTCAACTGCTAAAAAATAACGCGTATGCAGTTTGAAAATGATATAAAGGCAGTAGATGCGTTGCATCAAGCTTATAACAACATTAGAACCGAAATAGGGAAAGTTGTTATAGGTCAGGAAGAAGTGGTAAAATCTGTTTTGATTTCCATCTTCAGTAATGGTCATTGCTTACTGGTTGGCGTTCCAGGGCTTGCCAAAACGTTGCTTGTTCAAACTGTTGCAGACGTAATGGATCTTAACTTTAACAGGATTCAATTTACCCCAGATCTAATGCCCAGCGATATTATCGGTGCGGAAATATTAGGTGAAGACAGAAATTTTAAATTCATAACCGGACCTATATTTTCAAATATAGTTCTTGCAGACGAAATCAATAGAACGCCACCAAAAACTCAGGCAGCTCTTCTTGAGGCAATGCAAGAGAAGGCTGTCACAGCAGCGGGACAAAGGCATGTATTACCAAATCCATTCTTTGTGCTGGCGACTCAGAACCCTATTGAGCAAGAAGGCACATACCCTTTGCCTGAGGCTCAACTAGATCGATTCATGTTCAATGTTCTACTCAGCTATCCTACATTCGCTGATGAGCTTACAATAGTAAAGAACACGACCAGCAACAACGACGTTAAGCTTAAAAAGATAATAGACGCCAAACAGATTCAGTATTTCCAAAAATTAGTAAGAAATATTCCTGTTGCAGACAATGTAATCGAATATGCCGTAAAGCTGGCAAGTAAGACCCGTCCTCATACAGCCTTGGCTACTGAAGATATTAATAAATATATAAGCTGGGGCGCAGGCCCAAGGGCATCCCAATTCCTTGTTATCGGAGCAAAATGTCACGCCGCGATATCGGGGAAGTATTCACCGGATATTGAGGATGTTCAGGCTGTTGCTGAAGCTATTTTACGCCACCGTATTGTGCGTAACTATAGAGCTGAGGCTGAAGGATTATCAATTGAACAGATCATTAAAAACCTGTTTTAGGTTAATTTTCTTCCAGTACCTTTTTATAAATATTAGGGTAATCAGTAACAACCCCATCTACGCCCAACCCGATTAGGTACTTCATATCTTTGATTGAATTTACTGTCCATGGTATAATCTTAACACCCGCCTCATGGCAGCGTTCTACCAATCCCTTACCTACTAATACTGAATAAGGGCTATAAACAGTTGGCTTAAAGCCAAGGTCAGCTATATTCACCTCAAAATCAATCTTTTCATCAATTAGCAAAGCTGTTTTTATTTTGGGGTAATTTTCGTGCAGATATTGTAGCGTTCTCACATCAAACGATTGTATGGTTACTCGTTTAGTTAGTTTCTTTTTAATCACGATCTCCATAATCAAGTCAACAAATTCTGCCGGTTCCGGATGGAACTCATTATCTCCTTTAGGAATAGTTTTAGTTTCTATGCTAAAATTAGGTTTTGGCAATTTTTTCTTTTTTGCATAACTCTCTACAGAATCTATGGTCTCTTCCAAAAGTGGTTTATAAGCTTGCATTTTTTCCTGATATGGGAATCTGCTATGTACCTTACTTCCAACATCAAATTTTTTGATATCAGCATAATCCATTTTATACATGTTATAACTCTTTTGGTTTTTGAGGGTTATAGGTTTTCCATCAGGACTAGTACTAATTTCAAAATTAAAATAGGGCTCTTGAGACAGTACTACCTTTTTATC
>NZ_JBFTIZ010000147.1:0-9655 GCF_056395165.1 Pedobacter sp. 10L46_2 | reverse complement strand
CCTTGGGGGAAAACGTAGGTGGCGAAAATCAATACATCATTATTGGCGTACAGGCCGGCATTATTGCTTTATTGTTATACCTGTGCATATATGTGATGGTGATCAGAACGGGTATAAAATGGTTGCCTAAACTGAAAGGTAAAGAAAGACAGGTGTGCTTAACCGTGTTGCTGATCAAAATCGGTTTCATCATTCCATCACTGACCTCGGAATTTGAAGGTTCTGCATACATTTCTTACATTAACTGGTTCTTAACCGGTTTACTGATCAATATGATTATGAAACCAATGATAACCCAAACTCAACCTACTGATGATCATTGAGAAGTTAATAAGAACATTAAAAGGAGACGCTAACTATAAATGGGAAAGCCCTTATTCTACGAGAGACTTATTCAATGTGAGTTTTCACAGATTTGTACAGGTAGTTAGAGGGTTATTCCTTAAACCTTTTCTAAGGAAATCGTCGGGCCTGATCTTTATTGGCAGTAACGTAAAAGTACGCCACGCTTATCAGCTTACCGCTGGAAAAAACCTGATTCTTGAGGATGGGGTGAGTATTAATGCCTTATCTGAACAGGGCATTACACTGGGCGATCATGTTTCTATTGCACGCAATTCCATTTTGTTTTGCACCGGAATTATTGCCCAAAAAGGCACCGGTATTACGATTGGCGATAGAACCGGCATAAGTGCCCGTGCTTATTTTGCCGGGCAGGGAGGCATTACCATTGGCAATGATGTGATCATGGGACCAAATGTGCAGGTTTTTTCTGAAAACCATGCTTTTGCCGACCCTAACCTGACGATAAAGGAACAAGGTGTAATTAAAGATCCGGTAGTGATTGGAAACAATTGCTGGATAGGTGGTGGGGCCACCATTCTGGCCGGTGTACATATTGGCGATGGTTGTGTAATAGCGGCAGGGAGTGTGGTTACCAAATCTGTAGCGGCAAATTCCATTGTGGCAGGCGTACCGGCTAAGGTTATTAAAAGCAGAGTGTAACATGCCGAAACCATTGATTATAGGAGTAGATGTCCGCGACTTAAGATTAGCCAGAACAGGTACCCGTACCTATCTGGAAGAATTGGTTAAGGAGTTTAAAAAAATGAATGGCAATGGGGTTCAGTTTCATTTTCTGGACACTGATTTTCCGGTTTATACTGGGAATAAAAAGATATTCAAACTTATTGAACATGCCCGGTATCAGCTCTGGAAGCAATTGATCTTACCCATAAAAGCGTTTTCAAAAAACTGCAATGTTATCTTCTGCACCGACAACTTTGTGCCGCTGATCCATTTGGGTTACAAGACCATACCTGTTTTTCATGATGCTTTCTTTTTTGAAAACCCTGAGAATTACGGACGCCTCTGGCTTTGGCTCTATAAAAGAACAGCCATTCCTGCTGCTAAACGTTCTCCTTTTATAGTTACACCAACAAAATACGCCAAAGATCAGATCGCTCGTTATACCGGCATTGCGGAAAAAAAACTGGTCGTAATTTACGAGGGGCCAAAGTTTCTTGAAGATCATGGCTCCAGATCAAACACCAATAGTATTCCTCTTGACTCCTCTTATCTGCTGCATGTGGGCACCCTATTTAAAAGAAAAAACATTCCTGCCCTGATCAATGCCTTTAAACAGATCAAAGCATCGGGCTATCCGAAGCTGAAGCTAGTACTGGCTGGTTCCTTTCCGGCAAATAGTCAGGAAAGTGATCACAGTTTAATTATAGATACCATTGAAAATTCCGGACTCAGGGACCAGGTGGTGCTTACGGGCTATTTGTCGGACGGGGAATTGGCCTTGCTTTATAAAAATGCTTTAATGTATGTTTTCCCTTCCACAAATGAAGGCTTTGGGATTCCGATACTGGAGGCTTTTAAATATAATTTACCCGTGCTTGTAGCCAACAACACCAGCCTTCCCGAGGTGGGTGGCGATGCGGTGCTTCAATTTAATCCCTTTGATATCGCCGATATGTCGTTGAAGATAAAATCTGTATTAGATGATGAGCATCTCCGCAAGCAAATGGCGGACAAAGGACGGCAGCGTTTGGCCGGCTTCTCCTGGGAAAAGGCAGCTTTAGAATTGATCGAAGTATTTAGGAAGGTCGTTTAACAAAGTTTTTGTCCACAATGCAGCACCCATAGCATTTAAATGTGAAGTGTCGTGAAAAAGCTCGCATTTACCCCTAAATTCTGCACTGCTTCCATAATCAAGATAATTAACATTCATTTTCGTCAGCAACTGGAGGAGCTTTTCTCTATACACCTCTTTCTTATTGCTATCATACTCCATTAGGGGCGTAGTGGTAATCAATAGCTTCACTTGTTTTGACTGGATAAAACTGATCAGTTTTATCAGGTAATCGATCTTATTTTTATCAAAAGCAATTTTCCCCCTATCTGCTTCTTCACGGTTGACAGTTCCTGCACACATGTCTCCTTCTACCGGATCATAACCCAGGCTCTCCATGCTTTTACCAAAGGAATGACCATAGGTATTTAATAAGATATAACCCAGAGTGGAATTGTACCTGTACAAATGGGATTTGGCTTTTAATGCTGCTCTATCCGGAATTAAGGAAATGGTAGAATCAATTACGGGATTAACATGATAATAAGGCAACAAGATCGCCAGCCTTTCATAATCCGTAGGATCATAACGCAATTCATTGTAATCTAAATTCAGGATAATGAGTTCAGGTTGATATCGGGATAAAACGCTCTTCACTAATGGATAGGTATACAAAAGGCTTTGCCCCTGGTTCCCAAAATTAAAAACAGATTTCGACAATGTTTTTGCCATTAATGGTGCATCAAAATGCTGTGCGGCATGAGAGTTGCCAAAAATAAGAACCTGCTCTTTACCGTCCTTTATGGCATGTGAAGTGGTAAAATATTTCCCGCTGCGTTGTTTATTGAACAAATACTTTAGCACCAGTCCTCCCGCTAAATCAGCAACTATTAAAGCAAGGGCTAAAACCAATAACTTAACTAAAAGTGTTTTTACTTTTTTGCTCATCTCCCTTTATTTAGAACTGGAAATAGATAAACTGCCCCTCACTAAATACACCAAACAGCATAATGATCATAGCGACAAGGGTATAATAACAATACCTGGCCACCAAAGTATTTGGCAGTAATTTATATAAATGGGGCTTGTATTCTGTTATAAATTCGAAAAACATTAATGCCATGATGGCCACACAGGCATAATAGAAATGATCTTTAGGGTTGCCGGGATAGAATGGCCCTTCAAATCTGATGATCTTACCCAATATTGAAACGGCATCGGTGATATTGGATGCACGGAAGAATACCCAGGTAATACAAATCAAAGAGAAGGTAAATATGGTTTTGAGTGCTGTTTTGATCAGGTTATCTCTTTTTGATGATTTAGGGATCATGGATTCGATAATCAGCAATACCCCATTCAATGCACCCCATACCACATAGGTCCAGTTGGCACCATGCCATAGCCCGCTTATTAAAAATACGATTAACAGGTTGCGGTATACCAAAACCTTACTTTTAACCTTGCTCCCGCCCAATGGGATATACACATAGTCTTTAAACCAGGTGGATAAGGAGATGTGCCACCTGCGCCAGAATTGTGAAACAGAGGTAGCCAAATAGGGCCTGTTGAAATTCTTCATTAGATCAAAACCCATCACCCGCGCCGCGCCAATAGCGATATCGGAGTAGGCGGAAAAATCACAATAGATCTGAAAGGCAAAAAAAACGGTAGCACATGCCAGCGACTGGCCCGATTGGGTAGCCGAGTTGTTATAAATGGTATCTACATAAATCCCAATTCTATCGGCAATGACCAGCTTTTTTAAGAACCCGATCAGCATTTGCTTTAATCCTGAGCTCACTCTTTCTAAACTAAATTCATGCTTTTCATGAAACTGGTGCAGCAGATTCTGTGGCCTTTCTATCGGCCCTGCCACCAATTGAGGGTAAAACATGACAAACAAGGCATAGATCCCAAAGTTTCTTTCGGCTTTCTGATTGCCGCGGTAAACCTCGATGGTATAGCTCATTGCCTGAAAGGTATGAAAGGAAAGGCCGATGGGTAATAAAATGGCTAAATAAGGGAATACCGAACCAATGTTCTCATTTATAAAATTGTAATACTTAAACACACACAATACACTGATATTGGCGATCAGGCTGACGATCAGGAATACTTTTCTTCTGTGCCCTGAGCTATTTTCGATGTATATTCCTGCAAAATAATCGATTACGATTGTGAAGCCGAGTATCAATATATATATCGGCACAAAGGCCATATAAAAATAACAGCTGGATAGCAAAAGCAGCATCCAGCGGAATTTATGGGGCAGTAAGTAAAATAACGTGGTTACAGTTATAAAGAAGAATATGAACTGGACAGAATTAAATAACATAGGCTTTTCTGCTATTTATTTAAAAACACTTCTACATGCTCGTCGGCTACATTCTCCCAATTAAAAACACTTAATGCACGCTCCTGAGCTCTTTTAGCTAATGTCAGCATTTCGGAATAATTATCTTCGCAATAATTGATTTGTTCCGTTAAAGACAGGATATTTCCTTTTTTAAACATCCTTACGGTATCCTGTACGGCGTATTCATTTTCTTCAATATCGCTTACAATCATCGGGACATTTAAACCCATTACGCTCAGCACAACGGGGGATAAGCCCTCTACATCTGAAGGCTGGATATAGCAATAGGCATTTCTGATGAGCGTATTTACCTCGTCGCCATATACAAACCCGGGGAACAAGACTTTTTCATTTCCCATATCCATGATTTGCTGTTCATAAGGAGAAGGATTTGGCGATCCACCGATAAGGACCAGTTTCTTCTTAGAATTAGAATTTTTAAATGCCGGAATTAAATAATGCAGGCCTTTGTCAGGAATAAACCGACCTATAAAAAGATAATACTCCTGTTTTTCGAGGTTATTCTTTGTTAATATTTCAGGCACATCTACCCATGGCGCCACTTCGCTCCCAAAAGGGATGAAAGTGTATTCCTTTTTAAACCTCTCTTCAAATAGTTTTTTGGCAATCACATTGTCGAAGATCACCTCATTAGGCAGGTGAGCGGTTAAGTATGCCGAAAGCTTAAGGTACAGCTTGCCATACCAGGGCCATTTGTCACGCTTCCAGTCTACCCCATCCTGACTGATAAATACCTTTTTCCCAAAAATACGTAATGGCAATGCCCAGATACTGTTCCCCCCGTTTTGGATGTGAACGATATCTGCAGTATTGTTTACAATAATATCCCAGGTACATTTAAAGGAATGCAGTAAAGTATCAAACCCTGTTCTTGCAGTTGTTTTGAAGGTTTTTATTTTTACACCCTCGTATTCTTTAACATCTACAAAAACATCAGGGTATTGTCTGTTATAAGCTACAACGCTGTGTCCACGCTTAACAAGCCTTGGAAACAGCTCCATTGCAAATTTATCTGCACCAGCCGCTCCTTTTGCGGGAGGCATCGACCTGAAGCCAAAAGCCGCAATACGCATAATTAAAGACTGATGGTTTCTTTTGTAGCAGGAAGGTTCTCTTCCAGGAATTCAGCGTAATAGTTATCGATATACTCTCTTAAAGCAACCTTCCAATCACGCATGATGTTCAAATCCCTTAAAGTCAGTTTTTTATTGATCAAGCGCTCTGAGGTAGGTCTCGGCGCAAAATAAGTGTCTTTAAAGTAATCTGACGAGACTTCTTTAAAGGTTACTTCTTCTGATAAACCCAGAATATTTACCAGCTCCTCAGCAACTTCACGTCTGCTGGTCTCACCGTTACACACTAAATTATATAGGCCCCAATATTCTTTTTCAAATAACAGCTTTACATTTTTTGCAAAATCAACTGTGAATGTTGGTGTTCCATCTTTATCATTTACCACATGAAGTTCTCTGGTACCTTTAACCAGCTGCTTGATGAGTTTATTGATGAACTTTTTATCTTTCTTTGGACCGCCGCCCATCATCCAGCCTGCACGGCAAATGATGTAACGTTTGGCATTTTCCCTTACATAACGCTCGCCCATGTATTTTGAGCGGGCATAATGACCAAGTGGATTTGGTTCGTCCCAATCATCATAGAATTCTTTCTTTCCATCAAAAATACCTGCGGTGCTGATGTACAACAAAGGGATATTCAATTGATTTGCGATATACACTGCATTTTCTACCGAAGTAGTGTTGGTCAGATAGGTATCGTCCTGATTCAGTTCACAATACTCCAGATCGGTATAGGCACCAAGGTGAAAAAGATAGTCGGGATTAAAGTCGGTTACGTCCTTTTTATATTGTTCGAACTCACGGAAATCAAGAAAACTAAGCCAATTTTCATTGACGTCCTTATCAGTACATTTAAGTTCGTATTCTTCTTTAAAAACAGAGTGAAAGGCTTCACCAAGCATTCCGCCAGCACCGGCAATATAAATTTTCTTCTTCATTAGAGACTTTAACGCCATATTTTTCAATCTTTTAAAAGAGTTGTATGGCAAGAGATTAAATGGTTTGATGTTGACGCCAAAATTAACTTTTTTTTATTACCAGTACAACCTTTTTTAATTCTGTCCAAATTTAACTTGCCTGGCAGAGCAGCACTTTGCATTAAAAAAACTGAAAAATGACCAAAAATGAGTTCATTTTGGTAAAATTTCATTTAATACAAGCATCTTTGAGCGCAAATTACGTTTAACAACGTATGGTGTATAAAAATTATGCCAGTTTATTATAAGTGTTAATTTAGAAGAAACAAATGAATATTCTTGTTGCAAACTGGACCTGGTATCCGAGTGGTGGAGATTGGACCTATGTTGAAAACGTCACCAAGCTTTATCGGGAAAAAGGACACCAGGTAATTCCCTTTTCTATGAAGGATCCAAGAAACTTTCCTTCTGACTACACTGAATATTTTATTGAACACATAGATTATAAAAAAGTAAACAAAAAGAGCCTGAGTGATGGACTGAAGGTAGTAAAGAAAAGCATTTTCTCGACCGAAGCACAGCAGCAGCTGGAAAAGTTACTGGATACGGTTAAGATCGATTTCGCACACATCAATGTGATCCATCACTACATCACTCCTGCGATTTTAAAAACACTTAAAGACYGGGGAATCCCCATCATCTGGACGCTTCATGAATACACACCGATTTGTCCTGAAAGTACCTTTATCAGTCACGGAAAGATCTGCGAAAAATGCTTTGGTGGTGCCTTTCACCATTGCGTAACCAATAAGTGCAAAAAAGGTTCTTATCCGGCAAGTGTAGTGGCGGCACTTGAGAACTATGTTCATAAATACCTGAATTACTATGCTTATGTAGATCACTATGTGTGCCCCTCTGTTTTTCTGTATGAGAAATTCAAATCCTTTAATTTCTTTGAAGAGAAGCTGGTGCAGCTTTACCATGGTTATGATTACGAAGAGATTGAAGCGGCAAAAGCACAGATTGCTGTAGCTTCAAATGAACGCTATATTGTGTTCGTAGGCCGACTGGAAAAGATAAAAGGAGTACATACGATATTGGCGGCCATGAAAGATCATCCGGAGATCCGGTTAAAGGTTATTGGAACAGGGACACAGCAGGCCGAGCTCATCGACTTTGTTGCGAAGAACAACCTGAACAACGTAGAATTTATGGGTAAAAAAAACAAAAAAGAAACCCTGGAGCTGATTGGAAGCGCCGACTTTTTGATCTGCCCTTCTGAATGGTATGAAGTGCTTGGCTTTACCGTTGTGGAAGCCATGGCCATGGGCAAACCTGTAATTGGCTCGAAAATTGGTGCGATCCCCGAAATGGTGATTGATGGGCATACCGGATTCTTATTTGAACCGGGTAATTATTCGCAACTTTCTGAAAAGATAAATGAGCTTTACAACAATAAGAACCTGTTATTGCAAATGGGAGCAAATGCAGAAAAACATATTCGCGGTCTTATCAACACCGAAAAACATTTTTCAGGATTACAAACGCTTATTCCTTCTCTATAATCATATTTACAATTATATTTTTCATAAAACTATCATCTAAAAATGAATAGCTTACATATCAAGAAAACCATACCCCTCTTTTCTGTCCTTATTATTGGATTTTCCTTTATCGCTTTGAAGAGTAATGCTCAGGTTGTATACGAAAACCCAACAAACCCTGTTTATAAATACCTCTCGCGTCAGGCCCAAAAAGGAAACATCGAGTTTAATGACCTGATCCAACCGGTGAGCAGGAAACAAATTGCTTCATTATTGACCAGTTTACAGGATTCATCGGCTAAACTGAGCACAACCGAACAAAAAGAACTTGCTTTTTATTTACAGGAGTTCAGTGAATTTAGCACCAACGTAAAAGACACTACTACTTTTTTCAAGAAAGATCCAGCAGGTAGATGGAGATTTCTATCCGTTACCAAAGACGATTTTCTATTAAGGGGAGACCCTGCCCTGACTTTTGAAACCTTTCAGGGAAAAAACAAAAGCATGGCCCGCGTGGGAACCGGCTTAACTTTTTGGGGTCATGCCGGAAAGCACATTAGCTTTCAGTTTTATTTTCAGGATATTACTGATCGCGGTAAAGGAATTGACAGCACCCGAATATTTACACCTGAAACCGGGATCATCAGAACGGCAAACATAAACCCAAATGCAAAGACTGTAAATTACAGCGATTTCAGGGGAAACATTACTTACGCCTGGGAAAATGGGGCGATCAGCTTTGGAAAAGACCAAATGCTGTGGGGCTATGGACAAGGTGGACGATTGGTCTTATCTGACAAATCACCTGCTTACCCGAACATCAGAATTGATTATCAACCACTTAAATGGCTTCGCTTTAATTACATTCATGCCTGGTTAAATTCTGCATTAGTTGATTCGGCAAGATCTTATGATAAGGGCAATCCGCATTTTGGCAATAACAGGGAAATCTACATTCCTAAATTCCTGGCTTCACATACCCTAAGTTTTATCCCAGTTAAAGGCCTGGACCTTAGTGTGGGTGAATCGGTAGTTTATAGTGATAATCTGGATGTAGGATACCTGATCCCGGTAATGTTCTTTAAAGCATATGATCAATACCAAAGTCGCTATAAGCTTTCAACCGGAGCAAACAGCCAGTTCTTCTTTTCTGTAAGTTCCAGAAATCATTTACCCAAAACACATTTATACGGATCCCTTTTTATTGACGAGATTAGAACAGGGGCAATTTTTAACGCCTCAAAAAGCAGAAATCAGATTGGGTACAGTGTTGGTGCCTCTGTTACAGACGTACTGGTGCCGTATTTAACATTGGGAGGAGAATACAGTCGCATAAACCCTTATGCCTACAACAATCTGATCCCCGCACAAACCTATACAAATCAGAGTTATTTAATGGGCGACTGGATTGGACAAAATGCAGACAGAGTTACTGCATGGGTTAACTACACACCTATACCCCGTATGGTTGCCAGTTTCCAGTTCACAGCCATTAGAAAAGGTCAGGAAGGAAACCTTTATGATCAGTATTTTGCAGAGCCACAGCCAAAATTCTTAAGTGAGGGGCCGGTAGAAACTCAAAAACAATATTTACTTGAGGTAAATTACCAACTGCTGAATAAATTATATGTTAAAACTTCTTTCATGCACCAGGATGG
>NZ_JBFTIZ010000146.1:0-18293 GCF_056395165.1 Pedobacter sp. 10L46_2 | reverse complement strand
CTATTTCTGTTGATCTCATCACGGCTAAATGGTCTGAAATAAATTTTATCTTCCCATTTGCGATTTTCCTGTGCGGTCTCTACAGTTGGTGTGTATGTATAATCATAAACTGAAGTATCATAATGATAAGGCTCAGACATAGTTTTACCTGCTTTAAAAGTACCGGACACTTTAATGTAAGTCGCTTTCCTACCCAAGGTTGCAGGTGCTATCATCCATCTGCGCGTATCATGATAACGTTGTTCTTCATATACCATTTCAATTCTGCGCTCATGGCGATAAATTTCGGTTAAAACTTCCTTCGAACTACCTGCAATTGCAGGCATTCCTGAACGGAAACGAATACGATTTAACCACAATACAGCCGGAGCGAAATCGCCTAGCTCTATACTGGCTTCAATATAATTCATTACCGCCTCAGTATATCTGAAGAATGGCCATGGCACAAATTGAGGCATAGAAGCATCTACAATATTCGGATCCGGATCTATAAATTTATGTGTATAATAGCCAGTCCAGCTTCCGTTCCAGTTTTCAATGGAGCTACCTCTTGTATCGAGCCCTTTAAAACGGATCTTTTTCCCGTCCTCCATAAGGTCATATTCACCGGTTTGTATCTGGTTAGCAGGATCTACTGATCCTGAAACTTTATCTCTTGGTTTCCAGCCAGCACCATCATATAAAACAGTTGCGTAGAAACGTGGATCACGATTTTGATAAGGAGCAGATTGCTGCGCAGTATTTGTCCAGCTAAATTTTGTTCCATCAATCATCTCATAATCATCAACAAGCAAGCCTATTGGGGTGTTACCAGCCCAGTTATGATAACCATTTGGTCCATTTGCTCTTCCATAGCGCAAGTCACTGCGATCTATAAAGTATCTGGCAAAAATTAACTCAGAAGCAGCAGCGATATCTATGCCCGGCGCTTTACTACCACCACCCATAGCTATACTTTTATAGTTATTACGTCCTTCAGCAACAGATACTTTTGCATCCAGGTTCAACTTATACCCTGTTCCGGCATCCATTACAGCTTTTGCTGCATCTTGTGCTGCTTTCCAGCGTGCATTGCGATCACCAGTTAGATATCCTAAAAATTCTGGGTTAGCATAACTTGAAATCACTGTAGATTTTGATTTTGCCGTAGGAACATCATGCAGATCACTTGCGGCATATAACAAAACTCGTGATTTCAACGCTAAAGCAGCCAAAGAATTAGTTTGCCCCTTTACCATTGTTTGATCTTTTAATAGATTAAAAGACTCCTCACAATCTTTAACAATGAAGTTTACACACTCTTCATAAGTGGCTCTTTTTACTTTATAATCATCATTAAGTCCATAGCTTTTTGTAATAAGCGGCACAGCACCGTAGTATCGCAACAACTGCTGATAAAAATAAGCTCTTAAAAAATAAGCCTGTCCCAACAACTTCGATTTTACAGCTTCGTCAGTAATTGCATTATCGGTACCTGTTAACTTTTCTACCGTGATATTACAAGCACGGATGCGATTATACATCTGATCGTAACCCCAGGTTACATGAACCCACCCTAATGTTGTTGGATTAATGGTACTTGCATTAACGAGATCGATTCCCCTGTTTGGATGCGTAAAAAGTGACTCGTCGGAAACTGACGACAACATTTGCTCATCAAATCCCCCCACATTTAATCCATTGTATATCTCGGTAACAAAAGCTTGTGCCAATGCAGGATCCTTCCATACCAAATCAGCATTAATTGCCGTCGGCGGATCTACTGCAAGAAAATCCTTTTTACAACCTGATCCGAACAGCGTTATAAGAGCGATGGAAAATATGTATGTATTTCTATTTATAGGTTTCATATAAAATATTTTAATTCTTTGAACTTAAAAAGTGGCTTTAATTCCTGTATTGATAACCCTTGCCTGTGGATAATATTGGGCACTAGAGTTTGTTGATTCAGGATCCCAAATTTTAATTTTATCCAGAGTTACAAGGTTTAGCCCATTTACATATACCCTAAGCGCTGTTAATCCGATTCGTTTTACCAATTCCGGAGCAAACGTATAGCCCAGTTCAACATTTTTTAACCTTATATAGTTGTTGCTACGCATCCAATAGGTATTACGTGCTGCATTATTAAAATCCGTATAATAGGTTTTACCACGGTTAGATAACCTAGGGAATTCACTACTCGGATTTTCGATGCTCCAACGGTTTTTGTATGACCATTCAAGGAAGTTACCTATGTCACCAGATTCTGTTAATCCTACAATCTGCAGACCTCCTGAAGCTCCCTGAATTAATGCCGAAAGGTCAAAACCTTTATAAGCCAGATTCAAATTAAAACCACCTGTAAAAGTAGGTGTGTTTGTTTTGTCCATTCTAATCTGATCATCGCCATTGATTTTACCATCGCCATTGATGTCTTTAAACTTCATATCACCTGGCAATAGATTACCGGTAAAGGCGCTATAATCGATTTTGTTGGCATTAATTTCGGTCTGATCTCTAAAAACTCCATCATATTGGTACACAAGTTCTGTTCCTGTAGGCATTCCAGTTGATCGCTGCCACTCTGGTGCGCCTGGTGTTTCATCCCAGAATATGATCTTGTTTTTAGAATATCCTCCGTTAACACTTACTCCGTAATTAAGTTCACCTACATTGTCGTTATAGCTCAACTTAAATTCAAAACCTTTATTGTTTACTTTTCCAAGATTCACAGGAGGTAATTTATCGGTAATACCCGAGCTGCCAGGTATAGAGTTACCTCTTGCAATAAGAATTTTTGTACGCTTGTTATAAAAGGCGTCAAACTCAAAGCTTAATTTATTATCCAAGAACGATGCATCCAAACCTACGTTGGAATTGTTTGCTACTTCCCATCCGAAATCCAAATTAGGAACTCGGTTTTCAACTAATGTTTGGCTTAACTGATCATTGATCACATAACTTCCAAAGCCCATTGTACTCAGGTATTGATATTCGGCCAGTGCATCCCCAAAGTATGCCTCTGCACCCATCTGACCCCATGAAGCTCTGATTTTCAAATTATTAACAAATCTGACGTTATCTTTAAAGAAAGGCTCTTCAGATACCCTCCAACCCAGTGAAAAGCCAGGGAAGAAACCAAAGCGCTTATCTTCAGGGAAGATGTACGAACCGTCAGCTCTCCACAAGAATTCAGCAAGATATTTTTCTTTATAGTTATAACCTACCCTTCCAAAATAACTCAAACGAGCTCTTTTGTATAAGTTGTTAGGGTCACCTGGATTACTGATCGACTGCTCTTTATCGCTACCTGCTAACAGTTCCTGCAAAGCAGTAGAAATGAAATATCTTCTGAAAGCTGAAAATCCATCATTATCAACCTTTTCTCTGGTTACACCAGCCATTAAACCAATAGTATGATCTCCTATTTTTTTATCATAATTGATCATTCCCATTAAATTTGTTGCCAATTGCGCTCCAGCGGTTTCAGTTAAACTAGGATCTGTACGTTCAGAACGCACCGAACCTGTCAGTACAGGTGTTACACCATCGGCTTCAAAAGATTTTTTGTCCCAATAATAAAGCGTCCATGGCGTCTGCCATCTTTTTTGCCTGCCTGCAAACTTATCTATAGAGGCAGTTCCTGTTACTTTTAACCCATCAACCCATGGAATTCTGATTTCTACTTTACCAGTAGTTTGTAAGTAATCCCTGCGATCCCTGTTATAACCTGTAAGATCTGTAGTTGTCACATATGGGTTATATCCATATTCAATATCAGGTCCTGGTAAACCATTTGGCCAAACCTCTATTTCTGTTGGTTTTCCGCGCATCAGCATCCTGAATACATCAGAGGCACTTACAGTAGGGAAATTACGAACTTCCTCTCTACCAGTAACACCTAATGTAGCAGTTACATATTTGTTGATGTTCGCTTCGAGGTTAATCCTCAGATCGTACTGCTGATATCCTGTTGCAGATTTTTTGTAATAACCATCCTGATCTAAATATCCCAAAGACACAAGATATTTGATGTTATCTCCTCCTCCATTAATTTGTAAGTTGTGTTTTTGTTGTGGAGACCAGTTTTTAAGTGTGGTATTAAACCAATCTGTATTAGGGTATCTTAACGGGTCTGAACCATCACGTAGCTTCTGCATCTCATCGGGACGATAAGCTGCGCTGATTGTACTATTGTTATCAGTTCGTTTGTACGACCCTGTTTCCTTAAACGCCTGCCACGCAGCACTCCATTGGTCCTGAGGCAAGTCGGCACCGAATATGTTTAATTCATTCAATATTTCAGCATACTGGGATGAATTTGACATTTTAGGCGTTCTGGTCGGTTGCTGCAAGCCATAACCATAATCATAAGATAATTGTGGTTTTCCTGATTTACCTTGTTTAGTGGTTATAAGGATAACACCATTTGCCGCCCTGGAACCATAAATTGCAGCAGAAGCATCTTTTAGTACTGATACACTTTCTACATCATTTGGATTTAAGCGTTCTAGACCGCCTGCCCTGTTAGGCACCCCATCGATAACGATTAAGGCATTGTTATTTCCTAAGGAATTAACTCCACGGATGCGGATAGTTGATCCATCATAACCCGGCTCACCACTTGCTTGAACAGCTGTTACACCCGGCAAACGACCAGCCAGTGAGTTAGAAAGGTTTACCGTTGGTGTTTTTGCCAGCTCGGCTCCTTTAACTGAAGTTACAGCTCCGGAAACGACAGCTTTTTTCTGTGTTCCATAACCAACAACCACAATTTCAGATAGTGCCTGTGCACTTTCGACCAGCTTCACATTAATTGTTTCTTGCTTATTAACCGGAATTTCTTGCGTCTGATATCCCATATAAGAGAACACCAATGTGCCATTGTCCGGCACCCTGATGCTGTATTTACCTGTTGCATCAGTAGTTGAACCAGCCGTACCTTCTTTTAATTTAACACTTACCCCGGGGATGCCAGTTCCATTGGCATCTGTAACCAGACCTTTCACCAAAATGTCAGCCGCCGATGCATTTCTTAGTCTTATCACTACCAGGTTATCTTCCAATTCCTGGAACTCCAGATTAGTGTTTTTCAAAAGTAGCATCAGGGCATCAGAAACAAATATCTGACTCTTTACCAATGTAACATCTTTACTACCAGAAAGGTCGTCCTCGCTATATAGAAAGCGTATATTCCCTTTCTTCTCAAGCACATTAAGCGCTTCTTTTAATTTGACTCTATGCAGCTCTAAATCAACCTTTGTACCTTGGGAGAAGGTGGAAGCTGATACCTGCAAACATAAGACAAACGATGAAACAAAGATCCAGTTTAGCATCATTATTAGTTTTTTGTTGGGAAAGTTGGCACATAGAACTTTATTGCACAGTTCTTTTTTTTTCATAGATTTGTGAATTTCAAAGTTAAAAATCTGTAATAGTAGCATTTAGCTACTCATGAAGGTTTAGGGGGAGAGAAATGTTAGCCGCATTTAGCTCCCTTTTTTGTTAGTAAATGATCACGTCATGTTCTTTAAGTTTAAAGTTAAATGGTTTGATTAATTGCATTGCTTTCAGGGTTTCTTCGATTGTTTCATTTTTAAATACACCTGTAAAGCGATAAGATTTTGCTTGCTCGGTTTCAAAGTTGATTTGCACATTGAACCAGCGTTCCAGCTTTGGTTTCAGATCTTCTAATGATTCATTCTGAAAAACAAGCTGGCTATCACGCCACGAAGTTTCTTCGATATATTCGTTGTTACCAATTCGCACCGGCACCACGTGTTGTATCGTTAACGTTATGTCCTTTGGCACATCTGGCGAGGGACTAGACTTAACATGAATAACTTTTTTATCTTCAACCAATGCAAATTTTTCTGACGGACTTAAAAGGATCTTTTGTTCCGATCTGTCGTTTACAGAAAGCTCAATAGACCCGCGGATCAAGGTAGCCTCTGACTTTTTATATCCGGAAGCTTAATTTTTTTTCGGATCCCTTTCCCTGCAACAATTTGAGTATCCGGGGAAAATTTATCGGACCTATTGTAGTAAAGTAGAGCAGCAGAAACAATAACAAGTAATATTGCAGCAATGCCAATTAGATTTTTATATTTTTTGAAGCCGGTTATTTTTTGTGTTTCCTCTTTATGTCCAAACTCATCACGGAATTTAAGCCTATGCAACAGGTACGCCTGATCTACGTCTGGCAGATCGGTTTGTCCTTCTGAACTTAACCAGAGTTGTTCTAGAAATTCTTCATAATAAACGGAATCAGGATATCCTGTTATGAGGTCATTCAGCTCTTCCAATTCGCTTTTCGTGGCTTCACCAGCTAATTTACGAGCTAACAGTTCTATAATTCTGTTTTTATACATACAGATAATCCGGGTAAGTTTATATTGGTTTGTATGTATAGGACAAACCTTTTTGGAAAACTCCCTAGTCTTTCATGAAAAAAAATAAAAGTTTTTTTACATGAGGTTAAATTCTGCTTTTAAAACAGTGCTCATTTTTTTAATTGCCGTTACCAGATGCGCATCTACTGTTTTAGGAGAAATATTTAAAATGGATGCCGTTTCCTTATAACTTAAACCGTCTTCTTTTATTAATTTAAATACCAGCTTGCACTGAGAAGGCAGTTTTTCGGTGGCAACCTCGAGCTTTCTCTTCAATTCATCATTAATCAATATCTGCTCCGGATTCAGGTTGTCAAGAATAATTTCGAATTCAATATCATCTAGAGAGACCCACTCCTGCTTTGAATGTTTATTAAGCACATTTAAGGATAAATTACGGGCAATTACAAAAGCATAAACTTTGATATTTCTCACCTCCGATAATTTTTCTCTATTCCGCCAAATGGTAATCATAACATCACTGGCCACTTCTTCTGCAAGTTCTCTTGACTTTAATAAACAAAAGCAAAAGCGATATAAAGAAGGAAACAAAGATTTGAAAAGCTTCTCGTATGCGTTCTCATTATTATACAAAGCAATATGACTTATCAGACTGTTTAGGTCGGGTAAATGTTTAGGCATAGGGTCTATATTTGATTAATTCAAATGTATGAATTAAACCATACCATCCAAATCCTAAAACAATTCTCTTGAAATTTAACTGAATATAAGTACATATTCCTTACTTCTAAGCCCTTTAACCCAAAACATGTTAAAATGAAAAAACCTCACCCATTTTGAAAAACGCTTATTTAATCTGGATTTTAGTTAAAAAAATTAAAAACAGCTAACACAATGTGTAACTGACCTTTAGCATCAATCTCATCTTTTAGGCCACGAATTTGCATCTCTATTCACATCTTAGGTTCTCTATGCAAGGTCTAATCCCATTCGGATTTTGGCTTAGAATGGATTAGTCCTAACGTAGAATAGAAAAAATCCTTTAATTTTAAACCGAAACTGAAAGTAAAATCATACATGTTAACAGTAGAAAAAATTGGGGGGACTTCGATGAGTGCCCTTGCAGATGTTATTAATAACATCGTTTTATTTGAAAGAAGCGGTGAGGCATTATACAACAGAGTTTTTGTAGTCTCTGCATTTTCCGGTGTGACCGACCTGTTGTTGGAGAACAAAAAAACAGGAAAGCCAGGTGTTTATCATCGCATTGCTAAATATCAGGATTTTCACAGGCCGTTAATGAGTCTGATCGTTCAGTTAAAATCCATCAACAAAAAGTATAAGAGTATAGGCCTTGATTTAACTCTGGCCGATCAGTTCATAGAAAATCATATTACAGAGGCACAAAAATATCTTGAAAATCTAGCAAATATCCTGGCCTCAGGTTATGTGAGCAAAGCAGGTATTTTACAGGCGGCACGTGAGATACTAGCCTCAATTGGAGAAAGCCACTCTGCTTTTAACTTTACTAATATCTTAAAGAACATGGGTATTAATGCTATTCTTATAGATTTGAGTGGTTTTAATGACCATAGGGCATTTACTATTGACCAGCGGATAAAGCATGCCTTTAAAAATATCGACTTCGAAAACACAGTGTGTATAGTTACAGGATATGCTAAAGGAACCGAAGGTATTATGCGTGAATTTGACCGGGGATATTCTGAAGTAACTTTTAGCAAAATTGCTGAATTCTTAAAACCTCAGGAAGCAATTATTCATAAAGAATATCATCTATCAACAGCAGATCCGGCGTTAGTGGGGATAGAAAATTGTACCCCGGTTGGTTACACCAATTATGACATTGCCGATCAGCTGGCAGATGTAGGCATGGAGGCAATCCATCCCAAGGCTTCAAAACCTCTGGAAATCAACGGGATTCATCTACGAATAAAAAACACTTTTGAACCTGCCCACCCTGGCACATTGATCACCAGGAATTTTATTTGTGAGCATAAACGGGTGGAAGTAATTACAGGAACAGACAAATTGCTATTGATTGATGTTTATGATCCATTAATGGTAGGTAGTGTGGGTAGCGATCTGCACATCATGCAAATTTTCTATAAACACCACATTAGTTATACCTTTAAGGCAACCAGTGCCAACAGCATATCTATTGCAATTTGGGAACGAGATTTTGTTAAAAAACTAATTAGTGATCTGGAAGATGACTTTGAAAAGGTAACTATTGAAGAAGTTGCTATGGTATGCCTCTTAGGATCTAACATAGACCAACCGGGTTTGTTGGCAAAAAGTGCCTACGCTCTAACCGAAAAAGGGATAAACATTAAGAGCGCAGGCTTTGCATTAAGAAAAGTAAATATTCAGTTTTTAGTTGCACGCGAACACTTTAAAACTGCCATCATTGCACTTAACTCTGCAATGAATTAATAACGCATTTTATACTGCTATTGGTAGCTGAAAGCAAAATCTGCTTCCTTCTCCAATAGCACTTTCCACCCAAATCTTTCCGCTTTCTGCCTCTATGAAGTCTTTGGATATTGCCAATCCTAATCCAGACCCTGATTTATTATTTCCGTCGGTAGGAACCTGAAAATAACGGTCAAACAACCTTTTCTGATACTGCTCATCAATTCCTTTTCCAAAATCCCTCACAGAAAATTCTATGTTTCCATCCTTTTCAATTATCTGAATAATCACTTTAGATTTTTCTGAGCTGTACCTCAAAGCATTAGATAAAAAATTAACCAGCACCCATGCGGTCTTTTCAGTATCCACAAATACTTTAGCCAAATTATTTTTGCTGATCAATTCCAATTCTATCGACTTCTGCTCTGCCTGAAACCTTACAGCATCCATAGCATAAATAGCGATCTTACGTGGGTCAGATTTCACAAAATTTAATTGCAGGTTACCTGTTTCTACCTGAGCAAGATCAAGTAGCTCCGTTGTAATCTTTAATAAACGTCCGCAATCCTCCTTAATATGCTGAACAAGTTCCTTCTGCTCGGCATTCATTGTACCAACGCGCTCATCATCCATTAATTTTAAACTCATTTTAATAGATGATATCGGCGTTTTTAATTCATGAGATACAGTAGCAATAAAATTTGTCTTTGCTTCGTCTAATTCCTTATACTGTGTTATGTTTTTTAGTATATATACTTCACCAGCAGTTCTTCTGGTCTCAGTAATTATCTGTTCGTCCTGATCTTCATAGGCTACCGGAACTGTGATCTCCCTACGCTCCAACTGGAAGTAAGACTCTTTATTATCAGCATAGATCTTCATTGGTTTGTCTACACTATTGATTTGCAATATTCTATTTAAAAGATCATTTCTTTTCATTAGCTCTAAAGCATTTAATCCGATAATATCTTTTTCGCTCAGGTTTAACAACTGTCCGGCTACTTTATTCAAAAATAAGATCTCTTTTTTCTCGTTCAGACCAATAATTGCATCCTGCATTTGTTCAATAATGGCTTCTATCCTTAGCTTTTCGGATTGAAGTTTGGCCAGATTACTGTTTTCCCATTTGTTGAGCTGAGCAGCCATAGCATTAAACTCTGTTGCGAGCTCCGAAAACTCATCAGTTCCATTGAATTCCAAACGCTGTTTATAATTTTTCCGACTGATTTCTTTAATCGCTTCAGAGAATTCCTTTAGGGGATTGGCTACAAAGCCCGGGAAATTTACAACAAAAGAAAACAAGATTAGAAAGCACATTGAAGCCGCAAAGATCAGATAAGTTGCTGCCTTTTCGACGCCCCTTTGGGCAGCAGCATTTTTTCTGACAATAGCATTCATATTCACCTCATCAATGATCCTCAACTGCAATCGGGCATTATTTAATGCCAACTGCTTGGCTGATATATTTTTTGCCGGGTCTACAATAATCTTATAGGCTTCAGCAAGTCTAAGTACAGACTCATGCTCTCCTTTTTCAGTAATGTTATTTCTTTCTTTTGCCAAATGGATTCCAAACTGTTCAGCCTCTTTCTGCGAAAGTGGTATTACGCTTTCATCAAGTATCTTTCGCATCTCGCCAGAAAAATTTAAGCTCTCGTAGTTGTCCTTTAAGATTACCTTGGAGCTTACAGAAATTTTGTTCATATAGTAGAGCGAGATCGCTCCGAAGAATATCACGACCACGAATAAGAACCCGAATCCGAGGCGTAGTTTAGTTTTTATCTTCATGGTTTATAATATTAAATTTTTAACGTCATGATAATATAACAAGATCAGTTTCGGTAGCAGAAATACTTCGCAAAAGTTGGTTAAAAACAGCAGTTCTCATAATGATCTGAAATAAATTTAAGTGTGGCTTTCCTATACATATTGTGGTAATTTCTTTTTCTTCAGCAACCTTCAATATAGCGCTGGTGATATGATTGCTTTTAACTTTTATAACCTCTGCACCTAGCTCGGTTGCCATTTTAAAGTTGTTAATCAGATGTCGCTGCACGTCTAATTTAATCCGATCTCCACTTTCATTATCGTTTTGTACATATAGCACTATCCATGGTGAACGGTAATAGGAAGCAAGTCTTGCGGTTTTTCTGATTACTATTTTAGCTGTTGTATTATTAGTAGATATACAAGCTAAAAAACGCTCAGGCCGAAGCTTGATCTGCTTAGGAATTTCGATATTGATTTTCCTTTCCAGGTGATGGGCAACTTCTTTTAAAGCAAGTTCACGAAGTTGGAGTATACGCTCTGGTTGAAAAAAATTTCCGAGGGCCCGTTCGATCTTACTTTTATCATAAATTTTCCCGGCTTTTAACCGCTCTATCAACTCATCTGCGGTTAGGTCTATGTTAACGATCTCGTCCGCTGTTTCTAAAATCTTATCTGGTATTCTCTCTGTGATAGGGATCCCGGTAATGGTTTCAATATCCTCATTCATACTTTCAAGATGTTGAATATTTACAGCAGAGATCACGCTAATTCCCGCTTCAAGAATATCAGCAACATCCTGCCAGCGCTTAACGTTTTTACTCCCTTCAACATTTGTGTGCGCTAATTCATCAACAATAACAACCTCTGGGTGTGTATTAATAATTGCGTTTACATCCATCTCCTCCAGCTCTTTACCCTTATAAAAGAGTTTTCTTCGGGGAATAATCGGGATACCGTCTAATAATGCATGTGTTTCAGCTCTGTTATGGGTTTCTATATAGCCAATCCGAATATCAATACCATTCTTTAATAAAGCATGGGCTTCCTGCAACATTCTGTACGTTTTCCCCACGCCCGCACTCATGCCAATATATACCTTAAATTTCCCTCTTCTGGACTTCTTTACCAGATCAAGAAATTTCCTTACCGAGTCTGCTTTATTATCTTCTTCCATGGCTCAATAAAATTACCATTTAATAATGATGTAATTATTAGTCATCAAATACCATAATCCACCAATAATCAACCCAATACCAAAACACAGAATCAGTTTACCAAAGGGATTACTCACAAAACCCCGAAATGTCCATTTTTTCATAGTAAATATTTGATTTTAACAATTACGGAATCCGCCTGGTTTTAGGTGAATTCCGTAATTCTAAACTATATTAATCTAAGTCTAAAAAGCAACAGCAATACTTGCTGTAACTGCAGCATTGTTGTCTACAGCATTTAAATTACGCACAAATATTTTGTCTTTACTGCTATACATTTTACCTTCCAATCTAATTACTGCATTACTCACAGGCGCGTAATCCACATTAAGGGAATATCCGGTTGTTTTAAAGCCATTAGGTGTTCCGGTAGCAATAAAAACACCATTCTTATCCTGGTAATATTCTCCTCTTGCGGCAACCGCCCAGTTGCTGTTGATCTTGTATTGTGCAATGGCAACAGGCGAAAGAACTTCATTTTTGTCGCTGCTTCCTTTTGTTTTCTGCTGTGTTCCGTAATCAAAGCCAAGAGTCAATCCAAACTGATCAGTTACCTGGAATATTCCATAAACATTATGATAGAACCGTGTTACCCTTATAGAGTCAGCACCTTCTGTTTCCAGGTAATTACTATAGTTGACAGTAATTTTATCTGTTGGTTTCCATGTTAACTGTACACCACCGGCCGGCTGGCTGTTTCCGCTCTGACGGGTAATTCTTTGCCATCCGTTCAAATAAAATGCGGCAGCAGTAAACTTTCCATCACTAGTACCATAGGTAATTTTTGCACCCGATTCATAATAAGGTGTATTTTCTGATGAGATGTTTCTTGTTAATACCCAGCAATCTTTAGAAACGGCACTTTCAAAACCAATATGTGAAGAGAAAATTCCGGCATCCAACCATAAATTAGCTGTTTTGGAAAGTTTAACCCCAGCATTTGCTTCATAGATGTTTTTTAACACCCCAGGCTCTGCCGCTAGATTTGCATTGGCATAACTTCCCGCCATTACAGCTACATTTGCCCTGATGGTTCCATTATCGTAATTCCCTTTGATGAAACCCAAATTTAAGTTCATTTCGTTATGACGGTTATGAGAATAGATAAATCCAGGTCTGTTGTTATCCGTCGGTTTATTAAAATCGTAACCGAAATAAGTTTCCAGGTAACCACTCACTTTGATTTTTGATGTTTCCTGGCCGTATGCTAAAGATCCCGTAGTTAATGCTGTTGCTAATATTAAAAGTTTTTTCATTTATAGTTTTGTTTTTTCTAGATATGGTCATCTCTGATGGCCACGTTATTGTATTATTTGTTGTTTTTGGATTAAAATTTAGGCCATACTTCCCCTGCCGCTGCCTGATCCGGGGTTTGGCAAACGCATTATGGATCAGGCAGGAGTTTCAGAGCGAGAGTCGTAAGATTATTTTTTTAACTCATCCAGGGCAAGGTTAAGCTTAAGTACATTTACGGATGACGGGCCAAACAGTCCTAACAATGGCCCCTGAGTATTTTTAACTACCAGTTCAGCTACTGTCTTTTCATTTATTTTACGATAAGCAGCAATTCTTTTGATCTGGATAATGGCACCCTGTTCGGAAATGTTTGGATCTAAACCACTACCTGAAGCAGTGACCATATCGGCTGGAATATCAGCCTTTTTCAAAGATGGGTTGTATTTTAGCAAAGTGTCGATTCTGCTCGAAACCTCTTTTAGGTAATCAGGATTTGAAGGCCCCTTATTGGAGCCGGCCGAGCCTGCAGCATTATAACCAACCGCAGAAGGTCTTCCCCAGAAATACTCCGGTTTGGTAAACGATTGGCCAATTGCGGCATAACCAACAACTTTACCATTTTTGCTGATCTTTTCGCCGCCACCATTTCCTTTTGAGAAGCCACCGGCAAAAGCAACAATCAATGGATAAATAACGCACAGTAATACCATAAGTACTAGTGTTAAGCGTAAGGATTGTATGATATATTTTTTCATGATTTCTATTTTTTAAACAAATAAGCCTACAACAATATCAATAAGTTTGATGCCTATAAAAGGGGCTATCACACCGCCAAGTCCATAGATCAGTAGATTTCTACGCAACAACGCACTGGCACCGATTGGTTTATATTCAACACCTTTTAAGGCCAGAGGGATCAGGATAGGGATAATGATTGCATTGAAAATTACAGCAGATAAAATCGCACTCTCAGGACTATGCAATCCCATAATATTTAAACTCTGTAATGCAGGAATCGAAGCAATAAACAATGCCGGTACAATCGCAAAGTACTTCGCTACGTCATTGGCAATAGAGAAGGTAGTAAGTGTTCCGCGGGTGATCAGCAATTGTTTACCGATTTCCACAATCTCTATGAGCTTGGTCGGATCATTATCCAGATCCACCATGTTACCTGCTTCTTTGGCTGCCTGCGTACCACTGTTCATAGCCACACCTACGTCTGCTTGTGCAAGTGCAGGGGCATCATTGGTACCGTCACCCATCATGGCTACAAGTTTACCCAAGGCTTGTTCTTCTTTGATGTAATTCATTTTATCCTCAGGTTTAGCCTCAGCAATAAAATCATCCACACCGGCTTTCTCTGCAATGAATTTTGCGGTAAGGGGGTTGTCTCCGGTAACCATTACCGTTTTTACACCCATTTTACGCAGGCGCTCAAAACGCTCACTAATGCCGGGTTTAATGATATCCTGTAATTCAATTACTCCAAGTGCTTTTTCATTCTCAGAAACAACAAGCGGTGTTCCCCCATTATTGGCAATTATTTTCACCTGCTCCTCAATGTCTATTGGAAAAGGATTTCCAGCCGTTAAAACAATGTTACGGATAGAATCAAATGCGCCTTTACGGATTCTTTTTCCATCCGGAGTATCCAAACCACTTGACCTGGTTTCAGCAGTAAATTTGATGAATTTAGATCCTTCAGGTGCAGTAAGTAATTTATGATCTTGCAATACCGCAAGCTCTATAATAGATTTACCTTCGGGGGTTTCATCAGCTAGAGAACTTAACATACAGGCATCAACGAATTGCTTCTTATCCATCCCCGAAGTAGGGTAGAAATTGGTGGCCTTACGGTTACCAATAGTAATGGTACCTGTTTTGTCCAGTAATAAAACGTCAATATCGCCTGCTGTTTCCACAGCTTTACCTGATTTGGTAATTACGTTGGCACGCAGCGCCCTGTCCATCCCGGCTATACCAATTGCAGACAGCAGTCCGCCGATAGTGGTCGGAATCAAGCAAACAAACAAGGAGATCAATGCAGCAATAGTAATCGGAGTATTTGCATAATCAGCAAATGGCTTTAAGGTAACGCAAACAATAATAAACACCAAGGTAAAACTGGCGAGCAATATGGTCAATGCAATCTCATTGGGTGTTTTTTGTCTTGATGCACCTTCAACAAGGGCAATCATTTTATCCAGAAAACTTTCACCCGGCTGGGTATTTACCTGAACTTTGATATGGTCTGAAAGCACTTTTGTACCCCCGGTAACAGAAGATTTATCGCCTCCCGACTCACGGATTACCGGAGCCGACTCACCGGTAATGGCGGATTCATCAATGGTAGCAATACCTTCAATAATCTCTCCATCGGTTGGAATGGTATCTCCCGACTCGCAGAAAAATATGTCTCCTTTTTTTAATTGGTTCGAAGAACGGATCTCGATCTTTCCATTTGCCAGAACAACCTTAGCTGGTGTTTCTTCACGTGTTTTCCTTAAACTATCCGCTTGTGCTTTTCCTCTGGCCTCGGCAATGGCTTCAGCAAAATTTGCAAAAAGAACAGTAAGCAGTAATCAGTTACGTAAGCCATGATTACGGTACCGATTTCTACGGTAAACATAACCGGATTACGAACCATTACTCTGGGGTCAAGTTTGATGAAGGACTGCTTAAGTGCAGTTTGCACTAAAGCGGGTTCAAATAATTTATTAGATGAGTGTTTCATTATAATCTATTTAAGCATGGTAAAGTATTCTGCCAATGGGCCTAAAGCCAGAGCAGGGAAATAAGAAAGCGCATTCAGTACAATGATCACTGCAAAAGTCATCAGACTGAAAGTCAAAGTATCTGTTTTCAAGGTACCAGCAGACTCCGGGATGTATTTTTTAGAACCTAGTAAACCTGCAATGGCAACAGGGCCTATAATCGGTAGGAAACGACCAAGGAATAGAACGAAGCCACTGGCTACGTTCCAGAAAACATTATTGTCACCCAGACCTTCAAAACCAGAACCGTTATTGGCATTGGATGAGGTCATTTCGTACAACATCTCCGAGAAACCGTGGAAGCCGGGATTGTTTAACCAGTTCTTAGGTTGTACTGCCCATCCAGCTTCCCCGTGATTCGTAAATACATAACTGGCAATTGCCGTTCCTGCCAAGATCAGAAAAGGACTCAGTAAGGTGATCAATGCTGCAATCTTAACCTCTCTGGCTTCTACCTTATGCCCAAGGAATTCCGGTGTTCTTCCCACCATCAATCCGGAAATAAATACAGCAATGATCAGGTAAATAAAATAATTCAATACACCAACACCGCAACCTCCATAAAAAGAGTTGATCATCATACCCAGTAATTGCCATGCGCCTGTTAGTGGCATGGTACTGTCATGCATCCCGTTAACGGAACCGGTAGAGATAATGGTGGTTACTGTGCTCCAATAGCCGGTTATGGCTGGGCCAAAACGAACTTCCTTGCCTTCCATAGCCCCGGTAGCCTGCGAAATGCCCATTTTTGCAATGGCAGGATTTCCTCCAAGCTCGGAACTTACAGTAGGGATCAGCAGGAGTAGCATACCAATCGTCATGACCCCAAAGATCATCCAGGCAAGTCTCCTACGTCTGATGAAAATGCCAAATGCGATGACCATTGCAATAGGAATAATTACCTGTGCAACCAATTCAACGGTATTGGTGATGTAATTCGGATTTTCCAAAGGGTGGGTAGAGTTTGCACCAAACCATCCACCACCATTAGTACCCAAGTGCTTAATGGCAATAAAAGCAGCTGCAGGGCCTCTTGAAACATTTACTGTATCTCCCTGAACAGAAATAAACTGATCTTTAGCTTCATAGCTTGTTGGAGAACCGTTAAAGGCAAGAATAATTGCCATTACCAATGATAACGGAAGTAATAACCTGGTAATAGATTTCACAAAGAATTCCCAGAAGTTACCAAGTTTAGTGCTTGTTTTATCCCTGAAAGCTTTAAAGAAAACTACAGCAGCAGCAAGGCCTGTAGCCGCACTAACAAACTGGAGAAACATCAGTACAAAATGCTGGGTAAGATAAGTTACACCCGATTCTCCTGAATAGTGCTGCAGGTTACAGTTTACCACGAAACTGATGATTGTATTAAAAGAAAGATCGGGTGTCATTCCTGGGTTTCCGTCAGGATTCAACGGAAGCTTGTCCTGATACATCAGAACAAAAAATCCATAAACAAGCCATACAAGATTGATGGTTAACAGCGCCTTCATGTGCTGCTTCCAATTCATCTCTTCTTTGGGGTTAATACCAGAAAGCTTATAGATTGCGGATTCAATAGGTTTTAAAAAGTCTGTCCAAACTTTTTCTCCGGCAAATACCTTTGCCAGGTACTTGCCTAGCGGAATAGCGATGACCAGTGTAAGCAGGTAGGTCGCAACAATTCCAAGTAATTCTGTGTTCATAATGTACAATTAAAATTTTTCAGGTTTAATCAACACGTAAATCATATAGATAAATACGGCGATTGCGATAATAAATAATGCAGTCATAATTTTAGATTTTTTCGAACCAGTCGATTGATTTGTAAACTACCCAGCAGAGGATCAGCAGGGCTAAAAAAAGCAGGATTGTAAGCATGATATTTTTATTTTGTGAGAAGCATAAGCCAATTCATATACCACACTTAGATATAAACACATAAAATCCTGATTTACAGATACATAAAACACAAAAATATTTTAACATCTTATTATTGAACAGAAAAACCCTTCCATTATGGAAGGGTTTTTATCAAAATGAAAAAGTCTGTTTTGTATCAATTAGAATGGCACTTTTCATCATGCGGAGGTGTATAATTGCTGATCCAGACTAGAATCATTAACAAGATATGGGAAAATAGATTCTAAAAGATTGATATAAATGGTGATCCCATCACTTATTTCTGCAAGATAAATGTATTCATCAGCTGAATGAGAGCGGGCAGAATCTCCAGGGCCTATTTTAACAGATGGCATTTCAAGCCAGCCCTGATCGGAGCTGGTTGGGGAGATGTATGTTTTTCTGCCAATGGCAATACCAGTTCTGACAAGGGGGTGCAAAAGATCAATTGCTGATGGTGTGAGTACGTTAGGACGAAGCGTGGTATCACAAAAGGTATGATTTTTAATTGTATTGAGTATTTCCTTTTCTGTATAACTATGATCAAATCTGATATCAATGGTAAAGCTGCATTCGCCCGGAACAATGTGTATAACTATGATCAAATCTGATATCAATGGTAAAGCTGCATTCGCCCGGAACAATGT
>NZ_JBFTIZ010000145.1:0-9728 GCF_056395165.1 Pedobacter sp. 10L46_2 | reverse complement strand
GTATTTGCGCTGAAACTCGCCCGTAACTACCATCATTTGGAACTTTACCAAGAGATTGTTGCTTGCCGTGAACACCTCGAATCCAGTGTAAGGACTCAGGCGATATACACCCTGACGGAAATTTACAGTGAAGACACATCAAAAAAACTATTGGACAGGGTCCCGTTGGAAGAATATAATAACCAGCTGGCCATTTTGAAGGCTGTAAAAAAAATCGGTGATGAAGCTGATCTACCCCGATTACAAGGACTTTTAAATACAGAAGATCTTGAAATGAAACTCTCGGTTGTCCGAGCAATGGCAAGCCTCAGTCAATCCGGTATGGACTTATTGATGGCTTGGCCACAATCACAGTCCTACCCGTTGAAGGAAATAATTACTCAGGTTAAAAGTGAAATTAGAGTATGAGCTGGCAAACAATAGTGCTTGATTTTTTTACCTACGGACTGCTGATCTATTCCATCCTGCTGCTTTCCTGCTACATGTTCATTGGCGGTTATTCAATCGGCGAAATCCGTACTTACCTGCGTAAAAACAGTTTTACAGACTACCGCGTGCTGGCCAGTTCGACACAGGCCCCAAGTATCAGTATTCTTGCGCCTGCCTATAACGAAGGTGCAAATATCATTGAAAACGTAAGGTCTTTGTTGTCGATCAATTACAACAATTTGGAGGTGATTATCATTAACGACGGGAGCAAAGACGATTCTCTAGAGAAGCTGATCAGCGCCTACGACCTTTATAAGACGGATTTTTTTGTAAACAAAAGGATTCCCACCAAGGACGTGCTGGGTGTTTACAAAAGCAGAAAGGCAGTTTACAAGAAGCTGATCATTGTAGATAAGCAAAACGGGGGGAAGGCAGATGCCCTTAATGTGGGAGTCAACATCTCCCAAAATGATTATATCGTTTGTATTGACGTGGACTGTATCCTGGAGCAGGATGCCCTGCTGAAGCTGGCAAAACCTTTTCTGGAAGACAGCAAAATCAGGGTTATCGCCACGGGCGGAGTAATCCGAATCGCCAACAGCTGTATTGTCGAAAACGGGCGATTGGTAAAGGTTAATCTGCCCAAACAGTTTCTTCCTAGGGTGCAAACCCTGGAGTACATCAGAGCATTTTTATTGGGCAGGATGGCCTGGAGCCGTCTAAACGGCTTGCTATTGATTTCAGGTGCCTTCGGGGCATTCGATAGGGATATCGTCATCAAATGCGGCGGATATAATCACAATACCGTGGGGGAGGATATGGAGCTGGTGGTAAGGATGCGCAGGTATATGGAAGAGCAAAAAGTACCTTATAAGGTGAGTTTTATTCCTGATCCGCTTTGCTGGACCGAAGCACCTGCATCTTTTAAAATTCTTGGCAGGCAGAGAAACCGCTGGACAAGAGGAACCATAGAGACCCTGCAGCTCCATAAAGTGATGTTCTTTAACCCCAAATACGGACGACTGGGGATGATCAGTTATCCTTATTGGTTCTTTTTTGAGTTTTTAGCACCAATCGTGGAATTTCTGGGATTGCTGAGTTTTGTGATTTTCGTATTACTGGGCTTGATTCACTGGTCTTTTTTTATTGGTCTGCTGCTGTTTATATTCAGCTTCGGATTTCTTTATTCGGTGTTTGCCATTTTGATGGAAGTACTGACCTATAACCAGTATAAAAGCAGCAAAGATCTGCTGATGTTAATCATTACGGCATTTTTAGAGCCATTTATTTTTCATCCTTTTGTTGTATGGTCAGCTATTAAGGGGAATATTGATTTGCTGAGAAAGAAGAATTCCTGGGGTGAGATGACCAGGCAGGGTTTTACAAAAAAAACAGTTTAGACAATGATCGATCGATTTAAATCAGCAACATTGGTTTTTATACAGCTGGCCCTGGTCTTGCTTGCTGCCTTATTCTTGATACGCATTTTTGAGATTTTGTTAAATGGATTTACCCATGAGTTCCCGCAAAAGGGAGCATCCTTTGTTTTCTGGGCGCTGCTGGGAGATGTGGTTTTCTGGTTCAAAGGGCTTTTTCTGGAATATATCTTTTTTGTTCTGCTTGCCCAGAGCTCTTTAAAGTTGTCAAAAGTGCTGTTCAAAATCTTTATCATCCTGATGATCATCATTCAGATCGGCCTGGTTCAATATTTCAATACCTCTCTGGTGCCTCTGGGTGCTGATCTGTATGGATATTCCATTGCAGACATCAAACAGACCGTTGGCGCCTCCTCAGGACTGGGTATTCAGCTGGTTGTGAGTTTTATCCTGCTGGTGGCATTGGTACTTGTGGCTTTAAAATTCCTGCCTGGTAAAATACAGCTGCCCTTTTGGGCCGCGGTGATCTTCCCTGGATTATCCTTGTTCTTTTTAGTTACCGGTGTCTTGCAGCTGATGCGTGGCCGTCCGTTTCAATCTGATTTTGACAACAATCTGGTGCTCAATAAAACTGACTATTTTTTTGTAAGTTCTTACCTTCATTTTTATCCTCCGGACGAGGAATCCGATATTTATGCAGATGCTTATATTGGGGATTATGGGGATACAAAGACCGTCGGCACATCATTTAAATATACCGGTGGTTCTGAATTCCCTTTCCTGCACGAAGTGTCCGATCAGGATGTGCTGAGCTCCTTTTTTAATTTATCCCCAAGCAGGCCCAATATTGTCATCATTTTGGTAGAGGGATTGGGTAGGGCATTCACTAATGAAGGGGCCTACCTGGGTAATTTCACCCCCTTTTTGGACTCCCTGTCCGGTAAAAGTCTATATTGGAAGAATTTCTTAAGTGAAGGTGGGCGTACCTTTGCTGTGCTGCCCTCTTTAATGGCCTCGCTGCCGTTTTCAAAAAATGGTTTTCTGGAACTTGGAGATAAAATGCCGCCACATGCCTCATTATATAGCGTGCTGAAGTTTAACGGCTATACTACTTCATTTTATTACGGGGGTGATGCGGGTTTCGACAATATGTCTCTATTCTTAAAGAAGAATCATGTTGATGAGCTCAGGGACATTCAATCCTTCCCCGGGGGATATGTGAAACTCCCCGCTGTCAACGGCTTCACGTGGGGCTACAATGACAAGGAGCTTTTCAGATACTATCTGGCCACCAGGGCGGATAGCGAATCAAAATCCCCGGAACTTAATGTGATCCTCACTGTCGCCAGTCATAATCCTTTTCTGGTTAATGATCAGCCTGAATATGTTAGTAAGTTTGAGCAGCGTATGGATGAGCTGGGTTTTGAGAATCCAAAAAAGGACACCTATAGGAATTACAAGCTGCAGTATTCTTCCATTATGTATACTGACGACGCACTCAGAAGCTTTTTTCAGGAGTGCAAAAAGCGTAAAGATTTTGCAAATACGATCTTTGTGATTACAGGTGATCATAGAATGCCCGAAATCCCCATGAGCAGCAAAATTGACAGGTATCATGTCCCGCTGATCATTTATTCACCCTTATTAAAGCGGAATGCACAGTTTGCATCCGTTTCCACACATTTTGATATCGTCCCAAGCCTGCTGAGCTTCCTTAAGGCCAGTTATAAACTTAAGGTGCCAGATCAGGCGAGCTGGATGGGAGAGGGCCTCGATACTGCAAGAAACTTCCGTAACGTTCATCAGTATCCCCTTATCCAGACCAAGACAGATATTATCGACTTCATCATGGGCGAGTACCACCTCAACGGAAGCTCACTTTACAAGATGGGCCCGGATCTGCAGGAGGAGTCGGTAGCGGATCAGCCCATTTATAAACGGCTAAAGAACGCCTTTGATCACTTTAAGCGGAGAAATGCTGGCATTGGAAACCGCGCAGGCATTTTACCAGATTCGGTGTTGAACAAGTACGGCCCAACTAAGCATTAATTACTTTTTGAATTTTTTTTCTTCCTTCAGTATTTGGCTAACCATGGGCCGGTAAAAGTTCCAGAAAAAACTGGCACGTTCCATCGGATCGCTTGTGTTATAGAACATCCATTTAAACAAACTGATACCTTTAAAATAGGAAGTACCCATGGTGATGGGATTGTCACAGAAATCACCAGAGAAGTAATAGAACCGATAATCTTCATGCTTATGCATAATTACAGCAGGGAAAACCCTGGGCAGCTGATGGGCTGCCAGCAGCTCACGGCCTTTCGCATTTACATCCAGGGTAAAGCTGGCAACCTGGGTATTGGTCTTAAGATCGGGCTGGATCACATCAAACCAGAACGCATACTTAATTTTGCTTGGAAGACCAAAATTCTGCTGCCCGTATGGACTGCTGGTAATATGGGGCATGGGATCATCCAATTCAGTGCTGTCCTGGAGAATGACTACCTGATCTTTATCGTTTACAAAGGCAACTCCTGCTTTTGTAAATGGCCACTGATTGTTGTTGTCTCTTTTGTAATTGCGGATTAACCATCTTGGTAGTTCCTTGTTTTTTGTACTGTCAAGGTTGTCAAAAAAGCGTCCGGTCCAGCCTGTCCAGCGCATGGCAAACAGCTTTTCGAACCTCAGGCGGGTATCCAGGTGTGTAGGACTTCCAATGCTATTGAATTCGGTAATGATCAGTTTGCCTTTGGCTTTCATCAGCCTCAGTAGTTCAATGTCCTGGCTGCTCATTCCTCCGTAAATCATGCCGGAGCGCTCGGTATTATTCTTTTGGCTATACCACTCATTGTTGTAAATGCCATAGGTATCTGTAAAATACACCATGTCCGCATCCTCACTCAGCTGTTTCAGCTGATCAGGATTAAATCGTTCCAAGCCTTTTAAGCGGAAGTTCTCCTTGTCCAGGGGGAAAAAACCGAAATAGTCCTTTGCAATCTGATAAGACTTGGTACTGGTTTTGGTGAATTTCTGGTGGTTCAGGATCCAGGTTAAGGAAATGTGTTCCTGGCCACGGGTGGTCAGGACCGTTTTGTCGATTATTGCCGCCACCATTTTTGTTTTAGGCGTGCAAAGCCAGAGCAGCCACATCAATAAGGGGATTGCCGCAATAACTGCCAGTAGGGCCAGCATTTTTCTCCTTTTTGACATCACTAAAAGCGTCTGATGTATCCCAGACCAAGGTCAATCTGTGTTCCTCTGGTATTCAATTTATATTCCTGATTGTCAACTCCCAGGTTAACGATTAGAATATTCAGGGACTTGAACGCGCGTCTGTATCCCAGAGTGATGTTGTTTGACCTTAGCTTATAGTTTGCATTGCCAATCAGCACATTGTTTTGCGGATCATCAGGAGAAAGACCTGTACCCAGCCGTAAACTGAAGTAATCATCTGCACCGCCGTAGTAATACCTGCTTGTTAAGGCAAACGACTGGGAAACCTCATTATTTGAAGGGGTGAGAAAAGTCCGGAAATTGAACCAGAAGCTTTTGTAATATTTACCAACAGAGGCGGTATAGATCCAGGTAGATTCACCAAAGGTAAGGTACCTGAATCCGGCTTCTGCTTCAAAACTTGCAGGCAAATTGGCATACAATGAAAAACCTGCCCGGTACTGGGGGAACACCCCGACATTATTGGAATATCCTCCGCTGATGTAAGCCTGAAAGGTATTGGAAATGCGAGGGTAGGCGTCAATCTCGAATTGAACCCCATTGTTTTTGAACCTGTTGGCGTAATTAATACGGCCAATGACCGAGCCCAGGGCGGTTTGATGGCTGTAGTCCACACTTACCAGGTGCCAGGGATCATCAAATTGTTTATCGAAATAGATAAAGTCGTAGTTGACCCCGATTTTGTTTTTTGAGGAATTCTCCCTTACCCTGGCCGCAAGTGTTCTTGCTTCAGTCATGTTTGGATCGGCCTTGATTACCTTTTCTATCTCTATATTGGCCTCAGACCATCTCTTCAGGTCATTCAAGACCTTTGCCTTCAGCAGCAACAGATCACTGGCATCGCTATGATGCTTCAACCCGGAGTTTACATGTTCAAGTGCCTTTTCAGAATTGCCTTCCCAAAATTCCAGGCTGGCAAAAGCCAGTGACGCATCCGCATTATCTGGTTGTTTATTTAAAACCTGACTAAAGGCCTGTCTGGCACTATCTGGTTGTTTATTCCAGGTATAAACTCTGCCAAGAAATATCCTGATATCTGTATAATCGGGACTTTTTGCAAGGGCCTGCTTACTTAGCGAAATTGCCTTGGGATAATCTTTTTGATCAAATGCCGCGCTGCGTGCTTTGGTAAACAATTCATCAGAACCGATATTCTGATCCTGAGCCTGCAGGAATTGGAAAGAAAAAAATAGAAGTGTTAAGGGCAAATGAAATTTTAAGCGCATGATTCATTACATTAGGGTGATACCCTAAAGATAATAAATTATAAATTACTCAAAGGGAGTTCCACTTTAAAAGTAGTCCCCTGACCAATCTGAGAGTGAATTTCCAATCGCCCGTTGAGTTTTTCAATTAGGTGTTTTACCAATGAAAGACCGAATCCATATCCCTTTTCCCCGCCTGTCCCCGCCGTGGTATGGCTGTCTCCCCTGAGGATCCGGGTGATCTCTTCTTCGGTTATACCAACTCCGGTATCCGAAACTGCAATATTCAGGTTATTTTGATCAGATTTGACAATCAAATCCAGATCTACCAGGATCCTTCCTTTATTTGGCGTAAATTTTATTGCATTGGAGATCAGATTGCCTGTAATTTGTAGAAGCTTGTTTTTGGAAAAGGGGATGTACTGGGTGTCCTGATTGACACTGACCTGCAACTGTAGTTGTTTGGTGACGGCCTGAGGGTCGTACAGCTGTTTCAGCTTATCACGAAAGCTGCTGAGATCGAAATGCTGGCTACTGAGCTGTTTGGTTTCATGCTCCTGGCTGAGAATTTCGTCAGCAAGATCCAGGATAGACTTGCTGCCTGTGTGGATCAGGTTAATAAAATCGATCACCTGGTCAATATGGGCAGTTTTGCCTTGTTCAGCTATGATCTGCGATAAGCCGATTATGCCCGCAAGAGGCCCCCTGATGTCGTGGGCAACTTTTTTCCTGGATTCATCAGCCTGTTTAACCTGATCACGTAATTCTTCCATAGCCTTATAAGCCTTCAGCCTGTTGACTATTTCTGCTGCAATGATCTTCAGCAGTTCTATTTTTTCCGGGTTAAGTGTCTTAAGTCTTGTATCCAGAACGCAGAGTGCACCAATATTCAGACCCTGTTGATCCTTCAATGGGACGCCGAAATAATACCGTAAGGATAAAGGGGCCTCTATGTATTTGTTTTTGTTAAACCTTACATCTTTGGAAAGATCCTTTACTTCAAATTGATCGTCATTCATGATTGTATACTGGCAGACAGATTCCTCTCTTGTCGTCTGATCCACCTCAATTCCATGGTTTGCAAGTGTCCATTGTGTATAGGAATCAATTAGATTGATCAGGGAGATTTCTGTGCCTGCTATTTTGGCGGCTAGGCGGGTGAGATCTTTAAAGTTTTCAGATAAACTGCTGTAGTCAATATCGAGTTCAGCTAGACGGATGAGTCTTGCCATTTCGTTTTCAGGTATAGGATGATTATTTTGGCGCATAGCTTGTTGACAATTGCCGAAGGTTTAATATAATACCGGTATGCGTATAACCAACAATGTGCCAGAATTTTTGAAACAGCAATGAAGAGATATGATGTTACCAAAGCACTGTAACCTTTCAAATGCTGTTAATTTGCAATTCGTTTTCACTGCGGCTATAGGCAACAGGTTGATTTCCTATTTTAGTAGAATAGCGGTTGCCGTTATATGGTAATTTGAAATCGTGAGTAATTCAGGGAGTTTTCATTGTGGGGCTTGTAAAATATTGATTTAAAGGTTGTTTTGGGCTTGGGTGAGTTCCGTCCGGCCCGTAAAAGCCACTCAATCGAGTGGCTTTTTTGTTTTTTCCAAGAATTCCGCGTGCGCCCAAAAGAATCCAAAAATAATGGATCAAGCGACATTTCTCAACAACATCTATATTTAAATAAATTGAATCCAGGTTTGTATGTTTTTTAAAAATACTGACTCTAAGGTTATTGTGATTTTACCCTTGATAGTTTAGAATATTTTTTATAATCTTGAGGAGAGAGCGTTAATTTAGGAGGCGGCGACTGTCCATTAATTTAGGCAGCGCCGCTTCTTTTTTCATTAAAGGAGCTCTAAAAGATCATTGTTGAAAGAAAACCTTATAAATGAATGATTGTAGAACACTTTCAGACGCTGAGCTTGTAGATCTCCTGAGGGCAGGGGACCATCATTCATTTACCGAGATTTATAAGCGGTACAATAGCCTGCTTTACATCTATGCGTATAAAAAGCTTCAGGACAGCGAAAGTGCCAAAGATATTATCCAGGAGATATATGTTCATTTATGGAATTCCAGGAGTAATTTAAATATTCAGACTACACTTTCTGGCTACCTTTACAAGGCTGTTTTAAATCGTGTACTTAATGTTTTTCGGCATGTGGCCATCACTCAGGAATACATCTCATCATTCAAAGAAGTTACAGACAATGCAGCTGCTCAAACGGACTATCGCATTAGGGAAAAAGATCTTAAATCATTAATTGAAAAAGAGATCAACAACCTGCCGGAAAAAATGCGCGAAATATTTCAATTGAGACGCCAGGAATATTTAAGTAACAAAGAAATAGCAGATCGCTTAAATATCTCCGAACATACGGTAGCTACTCAAATTAAAAGGGCGTTGAAAACACTTCGGGGAAAACTTGGACTGTTCCTTTTTATATATGCTTTTTTAACAGGGATGTTGAAATAATATTTTTTTTCCCTTCGTGTACCMGATTCCTAATTCTGAGGTGTCTTTGTTATGATTATCTTAAAAAACGCATAGGGTAGATTATGAACGATGAACAAGTAAAGGACTTATTGGAGAGATTTCAGGCCGGGACATGCTCCGATCGGGAACTTGAAAAAGTACGTTACTGGCTGCACAAATTCCGTGAGGATGAGCAGTCTGGTTTGTCACAGATTGATCTGGAAACTATCGATGATCAGATGTGGCAACCTATTCTAAAAGCTACTAAGCCAGAAACGGCCAGAATGATAAGCTGGCCATTAGGGGTTGCAGTTTCAGCAGCATCGATCATCGTCCTGGGTGTTTTTATTTATTTCTTCACTAAAGATACTTCGAATAAAACATATGTAAATGACATTGATCCGGGAAAGAATACCGCCGTACTCATTTTGAGCGATGGTAAAAAGATCAATTTGTTAAATGCTAAAATTGGTTTGCTGGCCCTACAATCTACCACTCAAATTACAAAAACCAAGGAAGGAGAAATTATTTATACCTCTCGACATGAGCTGCCCCCGTTACAGAACGGGGGCAAAAGCTCATATTCTGAAATTTCAAATACCATTCGAACGCCACGTGGCGGACAATATAAGCTCTCGTTGCCGGACGGCACGAAAGTATGGCTAAACGCCGCTTCATCTCTAACATATCCGATTTCTTTTCGTTGGCTTAAAGAGCGTAGAATAGAGCTGAACGGCGAAGCCTACTTTGAAGTTGCTAAAGATAAATTGCATCCATTTTTAGTACAAAGTAAAACACAAACTGTAAAAGTACTTGGAACACGGTTTAATATCAGCGCCTATTCTGATGACCAGTTTACAAATACAACGTTGCTTGAAGGTAGTGTTCAGGTTAACCAGATTACACTTAAACCCGGACAACAGGCTGTGAATTCAGGAACGGCGATTAAAGTGAATGTTGTGGACCCCAATGATGTTATTGCCTGGAAAGAAGGAG
>NZ_JBFTIZ010000144.1:0-17264 GCF_056395165.1 Pedobacter sp. 10L46_2 | reverse complement strand
GCGTAAAGTTGTGGAATGTTTCAATTGCCATTGCCGCGGGCAAAGCCTTAAAAATATCGCCACTAAATAAATCTACTGCCATTAATAGCATAGTAGGTCTTACTCTTTTGCCGCCTAAGCTCATAATATAGCTTATGGGCTCATATAAGTTGCCAGGATATGTTGGGTATTGGATTTCGCTTATTGCTTGTTCTACGTGCTTTAATAATTCTGAAGGAGAATGCATTCTTTTGATTGTTGTTGTCTAATCCTGTACTAAAATAAAATCTATTTGACGTTTAGCCAGATCTACTTTCTTTACTTTTACCTTTACCTCGTCGCCCAATTGGTATTTTTTCTTTTTACGCTGGCCCACTATGCAGTAGTTTTTTTCATCGAGTACATAGAAATCATCAGATATATCACGAAGCCTTATCATGCCTTCACATTTGTTTTCAATGATCTCAACATACATTCCCCATTCTGTAACTCCGGAGATGATGCCAAGGAAAGTATTTCCTATGTTTTCTTCCAGATATTCAGCCTGCTTATATTTAATAGAAGCACGCTCTGCATCAGCAGCACGTTTTTCCATTGTTGAGGAATGAGAAGATGCTATTTCATATTCTTCTTCATTTGCAGACTTTTCGTTGTTTAAGTAAGCAGCCAGAAGTCTGTGCACCATAACATCGGGATATCGTCTGATAGGAGAGGTGAAATGGGTATAGTGGTCAAAAGCCAATCCGTAATGACTAGTCTTTTTTGTGGTGTAAACAGCTTTTGCCATAGAGCGGATGGCAAGTTGTGTTAATACATTCTGTTCCTTTTTCCCCTCAACATCTTCCATCAGGTAGTTCAGTGATTTTGCAATCTCCTTATCCGATTTCATATTTATCTTATAACCAAAACGGGCTGCAAAAAGTGCAAAATTACCCAGGTTTTCGAGATTAGGGGAGTCGTGAGAACGATACACAAAAGTATATTTCTGCTTTCCTTTTCCTTTTTTAGCAATGAACTCAGCTACTTTTTTATTGGCAAGTAACATAAAGTCTTCTATAAGCTTATGGGCATCTTTACGTTCTTTAACATACACGCCAATTGGTTTGCCTGTTTCATCAAGTTTAAATTTAACCTCAGTACTTTCAAAACTGATGGCACCATTTTTAAACTTCCTGTCGCGCAAGATATAAGCCAGCTCATTAAGTTTCAGAATTTCATCAGCGTAATCACCTTCTTTATTTTCAATAACTTCCTGAGCCTCTTCATAACTAAAGCGTCTGTTCGAATGGATAACCGTACGGCCGAACCATTCTGTAATGATATTTGCTTTATCATCAAGTTCAAACACTGCTGCAAAGCACAGCTTGTCTTCGTTTGGACGTAGGGAGCATACACCATTACTTAAACGTTCTGGAAGCATAGGAATCACCCGATCTACCAGGTAAACTGAGGTAGCTCTTGAATAAGCTTCTTTATCGAGATGACTATTAGGGATAACATAATGAGACACATCAGCAATGTGTACACCTATCTCATAATTTCCATTTGGTAATGTTTTAAAAGATATGGCGTCATCAAAATCCTTGGCATCGGCCGGGTCAATGGTAAATGTAACTGTTTCTCTAAAGTCCTTGCGTCCTTTTAAGTCGGCAGCAGTAATTTCTTCAGGTATCGCATTTGCTTCATTTTCAACCTCAGGCGGAAATACCAAAGGAAATCCAAACTGAGCCAGGATGGCGTTCATTTCAGTGTTATTCTCGCCCTGCTCGCCAAGTATAGTTGTTATTCTTCCAATTGGATTCTTAACGCCTTCTGGCCAATCAGTAATGCTAACCTGTACTTTTTGTCCATTTTTAGCTCCGTTTAGGTCGCTTAAAGGAACAAATATATCATGGAGCATTTTACGATCGTCAATATTTACAAAAGCAAAACGATCAGAGATCTTTATCACTCCAATGAAATCAGTTTTTGCACGGGTAATGATCTCAACTACTTCGCCTTCATTTTTACGGCCACTTTTTTTAGCGTAGATGTAGACTTTTACGGTATCACCATTTAGTGCATTATGAAGTTTGCGTGCTGATACAAAAATGTCTTTTTCAAACTCATCTTCCGGAACTACAAATGCAGAGCCATCAGCGGTCATGTCTACTTTACCGATAACGAAAGTTTTCAAATCCTTTAAGCGGAATTTCCCCTTTTCTGGTTCTAAAAAAACACCCTTTCTCGATTGTTCTTTAAGTACCTCAAGAATTGTTTCTCTTGCTTCAGGATCTGTTATATTTAATTTAGCTGAAACCTGTTTGTAGTTCAGTGCCTCATTGCTGTTTTTTTCCAATACATCACTAATCAATTGTATTAAAACAAGTTCTAAGTGCGATGTTTTCTTTTTTGCCATAATAAAAATATGAATCACCCGAAGGTAACAATTTGAAGCGATAGATTGTTGTATTTTGTACCTTTGCTTAGGCAGAGTAATTTTAAACTTATTGTTATTTAAAGTATAAAATGATAGAAGACAGAGAAAGAAAAACCGGCAAGGAATTGCTGATGATCCTGATAAAGGCATTGATTTATTCGCTGTTGGTTTATTTTTATATCAACAAGCCGCAAATCTATGTTGAGTACCCACGTTTGGCAAGAATAACGAGTGGCTTTATGATCTTTCTGGGACCAAGTCTGGCAATCTCTATCATCAGATGGGTGGTTATTTATTGGTACATCAAAAAACATAAGTTTAAGAGCAACATTAAGGATAATTACAGGCTTTCATTAGGAGATCATATTAAGGTAGGGGATCATGAGGGTAAAATATTGGATATTACACTCATCAATATGATTTTGCAAAACGAAGATAGTGATATGGTAATTATCCCCAATTCGCTGGCTTTTAGCTCTGTTATTGTAAATCAGTCCAAACAAAATACCAAAAAGCTAAGTATCGAGTTCGAAATGTCACTGGCAAATGGTTATACTCCTGAATTTATAGAAAATCAATTAAATAAGGTTATTGAAAATTATGCCGACAATGTGATGCCCGGAGGCCTCACCGTTAAAACCATAGCCATCAATAAAGACGTTGTTATCTTTAAAGCAATGATCTTATTGAAAAGATACGATAAGGTTAAAGAAAGGGAGATCAGGAGAGCAATAAATACTACGTTGATCAGATTATCGGCCGTTCTGAAAACCGATAAACAAACAACGCCTACAACCCTCTAATTAAACAATCAAATTAAGGATTTAGCACCCGGAATTGCTGTTATTAATTTGCGTGTGTATTCAGCTTGTGGATTGTTATAGATATCATCAGGATATCCTTGTTCCTCAATTTTTCCTTTATTCATCACAATCATCCGATCAGAAATGTGTTTTACAACTGCAAGATCGTGAGAGATAAAAATATAGGTAAGTCCAAATTCCTGCTGCAACTGGCGCAACAGATTCAATACCTGGGCCTGTACAGAAACATCCAGTGCAGATACCGATTCATCGCAAATAATAAATCGCGGTTGTAAGGCAAGTGCTCTGGCAATTACAATACGTTGGCGCTGACCGCCCGAAAACTCATGTGGATATCTGTTGAAATGTTCGGCTTTCAGATCAACACGTTCAAGTAGATTTAATATATGAGCCTTTCTTTTGGTGTCATTATCTAATACCTCATGTACCTGTAAAGGTTCCATTAAAGCATTGCCTATGGTAAGTCTTGGATTTAAAGAAGAGTATGGATCCTGAAAAATTATTTGTACATCTTTTCTCAATCCACGCAGGTCTCTTCTGTTAAGAGAGGTGATGTTGTTGCCATCAAAAATGATCTGTCCTGAGGTAGGCTCAACCAGCCTTAAGATACTACGGCCTAAGGTAGTTTTTCCACAGCCCGATTCACCTACAAGTCCAAGCGTTTCACCAGGAAAAACATCGAAGTTAATATGGTCAACTGCCTTTACATAATCAGTGGTTTTGCCAAACAAACCATTCCTTATGGGATACCAGGTACACAGGTCTTTAACCTCCAATAGCGGTTTTTGACCATATAGCTGAGCCCTTCTCTGTTCGATTTCAGAATCAGTATAACTATTTTGTGCCATTAGATGTGCAATCGCCTGATCCGAGTCTTCATTTAAAAAGTCGGCCACAACGGGTAACTTTTTTAGTAACCTATTCGGTGCAGGTCTGCAGGCAAGCAAACCTTTAGTATACGGATGTTGTGGGTGATGAAAAATCTGATCTGCCGATCCCTGTTCAACAATTTCACCCTTATACATAACGGCCACTTCATCTGCGATTTCGCTAATTACGGCCAGGTCATGAGATATGAATATCATGGCCATATCACGTTCCTGTTTAAGCTTTAGTAATAACTCCAGGATCGTTTTTTGAACCGTTACATCAAGAGCGGTTGTAGGTTCGTCTGCTATTAAAAGTTCCGGATTACAGCTAAGCGCCATGGCAATCATAACTCTTTGCTTTTGTCCTCCGGAAAGTTGATGGGGATAACTGTCAAATATATGTTCCGGACGCGGAAGCTGAACTTCCTTAAAAAGAGCTATGGTTTTGTTTTTTGCCGTATACTTATCAAGCTTTTGATGTAGTATAATCGCTTCTTCGACCTGGGCTCCGCAAGTAAAAACCGGATTTAAAGAAGTCATGGGCTCCTGAAAAATCATGGCAATTTTATTGCCTCTGTAGTCTCTGATTTCTTCGGGTGTTAAATTTAGCAGATCAATGTTGTCAAATTCCACTTCACCTCCAATCATTGTGCTTTGCGGATCATGGAGTCTCATAATAGAGAAGGAAGTTACAGATTTTCCTGATCCGGACTCTCCAACAATACCAAGTACTTTACCCTTGTCAATGGAGAAACTCACATTGTTAACTGCTTTAAGCCAGGATTTATCCTCTTTGTTTAGGAATTGTATGTCGAGGTTTTTAACGTTCAGCATCGATTTTACGGAACAAATTTTCTGTATGAAAATAATTGGCATCAATATAGGGATTTTATCGTCTAAATCCATCTGATTGTGTTATTTTTGCAAAATGGAAAGAGAAATCCTTGATACTAAGCGTAAAGCTTTAAAGATTAACTTAAACCCTAAAATTTACGGAACATTTGCAGAGATAGGTGCTGGACAGGAAGTGGCCCGTAATTTCTTCACCGCAGGTGCCGCGTCGGGTACGGTTGCAAAAACAATGTCGGCATACGACATGACATTTAGTGATGCAATTTATGGTGTTGAAGAGTCTGGCAGATATGTGAGCAAATCCAGACTATTGAAAATGTTAAACCATGAATTTGGTTTATTAACTGAAAGATTGAGCGGCGAAAAGTATGATGACAGAACTTTTTTCGCTTTTGCAGATACAGTAACTACACTTAACTACAACAAATCTAATGACCCGCATGGTTGGATAGGACTTCGCTTTCAATCAGAGCCAGGAGGGGAGCCCAACGAAATATTTTTTCATGTTCGTTTGCTTGATACTGATGCCGCTTTACAGCAAAACGTTTTGGGTATAATTGGTGTTAACCTTGTTTACGCAGCATTTTATTACAATCAGGACCGCAGGGCAATGATAGAGTCATTGGCAGATAATTTAACTGTTGGATCAGTCGAAATAGATCTTATTTCTGTGAACGGGCCAGTATTTAAAGGTGCGGATAACATCTTGTTAAATCTATATCTGATCGTTAAGGACTTCTCCGATGCAGCTATTTTTGACGCTCAGGGTCAGCCTTGTTTGCCTAAAGATTTGCTGTATAAAAAAGATATCATGATTCTGCGTACAAAGTATGCGCAAAAATCTCATCCAAATTTTAGCATGCTCAACAAAGCTGTTGATCAGTTTGTAAAGACAGAAAATGTAAAGGAAGACAACCTGAGTGTTCTTATAGAGGTATTGATGTCTAACTTATTGTCGACCGGCGATGACTTGCATGAAGTAGATTTGAGGGCCGTTGCAAAAAGAGCAGAAGAGATGTGTAAAACCGGAAATAAGGTAATCGTATCAAACTTTTCCAGACACAATAAACTAGCTAAATACCTGGATCGATGCAGGCCAAAAAGTGTAGGTATATCTACCAATATCAATAACCTGAAATTTGTATTTAACTCAAATAACTTTGGCGAAGATTACAGCAGCCTGTTGCTAAGTTATGTGAGCGATATGTTTAGCAAAAATGTAAAACTTTTTGCCTATCCATTCCTTGATAAGAAAACAAATGAAGTAGTTACTTCGGCAAATATGCCGGTAACTCCCGATGCCAAACCTTTGTTCGATTTTCTGATCCTAAATGGATATATTACAGATATTCAGGATTATAGCGACGATGATGTAAAAACAGTTTAAAAATTGTTTTTACAAAATATTACAAGTCTTTATAAGGGTTTTTAATTGCTATTCCCATTAGCCTGTCGGGATGTTCAATGGGTTTAAAACCGAATTGAGCATATAAGCCATGGGCATCCTGGGTTGCCAGCATATATCTTCTTAATCCCTGAAGGTCTTTATGGAAAAGCATTAGCGACATCAGCTTTTTTGATAAGCCTTGTCCTCTATATATTTCTTCAACATAAACATCAGCAAGGTATGCAAAAGTAGCCTTGTCTGTGATCCATCTGGCAAAGCCAATTTGTTTAGTGTCTTTGTAAATTCCAAAGCACAATGAGTTTTCTATGGATCTTTCAACAATGTCTAACGGAATATTCTCTGCCCAGTAAGATTGGGTGCTCAGATAATGATGAATAGCAATAGGATCTATTTTATTCTTATCATCTGAAAAGATAAAACCATGATCTTCAATTTCCATTAGTTCCTCATGTTTATGAATTGCAAAGGTTGTCCGAAATCCTCTTTTCTGCAAAGTGAAATCACAGCTTGCAGGTCATCAATGCTTTTGCTTTGTACACGAACCTGATCATCCATCATAGATGGCTGTACCTTTAGTCCGCTTGCTTTTATTTTTGCGACTATCTTCTTTGCAGTCTCTTTGTCTATGCCTTCCTTAACCGTAATTTCTTTACGGATCATGTTGCCTGATGCATATTGTTCTTTACCAAAATCCAGACTCTTAGCATCAAGATTCTGCTTTACCATCCTGGAAATAATAGCATCTTCAATTGCTTTTAAGCGCATATCATCCTCCGTAACTATGGTAATTACATTGGTTTTTTTATCGTGGTCAATGGTGCTTTTTGAAGTGCTGAAATCATAACGGTTAAGGATTTCCTTTTTTGCGTTGTTCATCGCATTATCAAATGTTTGAGCATCTACTTTGCTTACAATATCGAAAGTGGGCATGATTATAGCTTTATAGTAAAAAATATATTAGATTTAAGTAAATATTGATTTCTCTGTACAAAAAAACGAAATTATTATGAACCATTCATAAGCTGTTAAACTAAAACTTATAACATATGAAAACCAATAACTCAAAGGTGCAAAAAAAAGACTCAAAAAAGGCGGTTAAAAAAGAATTAGAAAAAAGTTTAAGAGAGAAATTTCTGGAAGCGGTAAAACATCTGGGAGCAACTTCATCAAAAGAACCTATAGGCAAAAAGGTTGAAGAAGTAAAGAAAAGTACAGTTAAAGGAGCTAAAACTGCAAAAAAAGTAGTCAAAAAAGCGGTTGCAAAAGCAAGGCCAGTGGCCCAAAGTGTTAAAGTAGCTGCAATTGCAACAGAAGAAAAAGCAGCTAAAGCAATCTCTAAATCAGTAGAAGGTACTGTTGCTAAAGTAGCGGAAAAAACTGTACCAAAACCTGTTGCTAAAGCAGTAGCTAAAACTGCAGCTAAACCCGTAACTAAGGCGGCACCCGCAAAACCTGCTGCAAGTAAGACTCCTGTTAAAAAAGCCACAAAGCCTGCTGCACCAAAAACACCGCCCCAAAAGACTAAATAAGGCCGGTTAGATTAAGAGTTAAGTTTAAACCTATTAATTGAGTAATAATTAACAATTACTTAACAATAGAATTTGCAGTTTTGAGGACCAATAATATTTAATGAAAAAAAAGGCGCCGTTTCTAAACAGAGAGATCAGTTGGTTGTATTTTAACGAACGGGTTTTGCAAGAAGCTGCCGATGAAACCGTACCGCTCATAGAACGGATCAAGTTTTTATCTATCTTCTCGTCGAACCTTGAGGAATTTTATCGGGTAAGGGTAGCCACATTAAGCCGGTTATCTAACCTAAATGATAAGGCCAAAGCATTATTGGGCTTTAACCCTAAAAAGATTTTAAACGAGATAAAGAACATTGTTGTAAAGCAGGAGCGTAAGTTTGAGCAGCTTTTTCAGGCAACACTAATAAATGAATTAGCACAGAACAGGATCTTTATTTTAAACGAAACGCAACTTAACGTTGCACGTGGAGAATTTGTTCGCAACCATTTCAGAGACAGAATACTTTCAACTCTTGTTCCTATTATGATTGATCTGGATAAGCCCTTTCCGGAACTTAAAGATCGATATTTATATTTCTTTGTTCGGCTTTCAAAAAAAACATCAAAGAAAAGCGAGAAGTATGCACTAATAGAGCTGCCTCCGGATTTGCCAAGGTTCCTTGTTCTGCCTGAAACAAATGGACTTAAATTTATCATCCTGGCCGAGGATATAATTAAGTACTGTTTAGATGATATCTTCTATGTTTTTAATTATGATGTTATAGATGCATATTCTATTCAGCTCACCAGAGATGCGGAGCTGGATATAGATAAAAACATCAATGATAAATTTGTTGAAGACCTGAAAACCAGTCTGGATAAACGTAAAAAGGGTAAACCAATGCGCCTTCTTTACGATACTGAGATGCCGTTTGAGATGCTTACGGTTTTGATTTCTAAACTTAAGATAGAGGCCGAAAGTTTAATTCCCGGAAACAGATATCATAAATTCGGAGATTTTATTGCCTTTCCAAACGTAGGTTCTAAAGACCTGGAATATGCAAAAAATGCACCTTTGAAAGTAGCGGGTCTACACCGTACCGAAAGCATCTTTAATAAACTAAGCGAACGTGATTATCTGATCAATTTACCTTATCAGTCCTACGATTATATCATTCTGTTTTTACGTGAGGCCGCAATTGATCCTAAGGTAACAGAAATCAATATTACACTGTACCGATTGGCAGAAAACTCCAGAGTTGTAAATGCCCTGATAAATGCAGCTAAAAATGGTAAAAAGGTTCATTGCCTGGTTGAATTAAAAGCCAGGTTTGATGAGCAGGCAAACATATTCTGGACAAGCAAATTAGAAGAGGAAGGTGTACATGTTAATTACGGCTTAACGGATTATAAAGTGCACTCAAAAATCTGTCTGGTTAAAAGAATGGAGAAGGGGCGAGCCGTTTACTACGCCAATCTTGCTACCGGTAATTTTAACGAGAAAACAGCTAAGCTCTATTGCGATCACAGTATTTTTACCGCTAAAAAAGAAATTACACAGGATTTGCTTAAGCTTTTTAATGCCTTGAACAAGAGGATGGTCATAAAAGGATTTAAGCACCTGATCGTATCGCCACTCGAATCCAGAACCAAGATATATGGTTTGATAGATAGAGAGATTAAGTTTGCAAAGCAAGGCAAAACAGCCTACCTAATCTTAAAGGTAAATAGCCTTGCGGACGAAGGGATCGTAGAGAAACTTTACGAGGCGAGTAATGCAGGGGTAATTGTTAAACTTATTGTTCGCGGCATTTGCACGCTTGTTCCGGGCATAGAAGGCTTTAGTGAAAACATCACTGTTATAAGCATCATCGATAAGTTTCTGGAGCATGCCAGGGTATTCATATTTGGCAATAATAATAAAGAGGAAATGTTTCTTTCGTCTGCAGATCTGATGAGCAGGAACTTTGAACATAGGGTAGAAGTGGGCTTCCCGGTTTTAGATGAAGAAGTGCGACAGGAAATAAGAGATATCATTGAGTTTCAACTACAAGATAATGTAAAGGCCCGGGATATTACTCGCTTAAACAACAACAAATACCATAAAAACAGACTCACAACAAAAGTTAGGGCGCAGGTGCAAACCTATAATTACTTAAAAAATAAACACCAATAGAGCAATGTTAAGATACGCTGCAATAGATATAGGGTCAAACGCTGTAAGGTTACTGATAGCTGATATCTCAAAAACAGAAAAAGGCTATAGTTATAAAAAGAATACCCTGGTAAGGGTACCATTAAGGCTGGGAGATGATGCGTTTCTAGATCACAGGTTATCAGATCGTAAAGTAGAAGACCTTGTTAAAACAATGAGTGCTTTTAAAAATCTGATGGATGTTTATCACGTTTCAGAATATCTTGCTTGTGCTACATCTGCAATGCGCGAAGCGGAGAACGGAGCTGAGGTGATAAAAAGGATTAAAGAAGTTGCCGATCTTGATCTGGAAATTATTGAAGGCCAGCGAGAAGCAAACATCATTTACGCTAACCATATCGAAGAAAACCTGGATGCTAAAAAGAGCTATCTGTATATAGACGTAGGTGGAGGTAGTACTGAACTTTCGGTTTTTGTAAACAAAGAGCCGGTAGCGTCTAAATCTTTCGATATAGGTACTATCCGAATCCTCGACAACCAGGACAAGGACGAGACCTGGGAAGATATGCGGCTGTGGGTCAAAGAGAATACAAAAAACCTTAAAAATGTGGCAGGTATTGGAACTGGTGGAAACATCAATAAGTTGTTCAGAATGTCGGACGAAAAGGACGGGATGCCACTATCATTCCTGAAATTAAAAGGATTGTACAACCAACTGAACGGACATTCTTTAAAGGAAAGGATTAGCGTGTTTGGTCTTAATCCGGATAGGGCCGACGTAATTATTCCAGCCTGTGAAATCTACATTACTTTAATGAAGTGGACAGGCATTAAACAGATCTACGTACCTAAAGTTGGATTGGTAGATGGAATAATTAACCTGCTGATAGAAGAGAATTTATAAATAAACTAAGGCAAGGTATGCACCATGGTGACTTACCGATGCCGGTTTAGTTTTTTTGTAATCAAACAGTGCATGGTCGGTTATCTTAATTTCAACCTTTCCCAGTTCTTCCAGTTTTGTTGAGGCTATAGTGTGAATGTAATGCTCATCAAAATAGCTTTCAGTATAGTATAGCTCATTCTCATAAGAAACATTTCCGGTGGCTGTATCGTTGTGAATGATCAGGTTGCTGCATTGAAGTTTAAGCGGGGCAAACTCACGGAGTTTAGCCTCCCTTGAATATATTTTATAGGCCGATTCTTTCATACTCCATAGCAACCATATGATCATAGAAGGATGAATGCCGGAGGTGATCATAAATTGCTCCTCAGAGTTAAAGATCTTATCCAGATAACCCTTCCGTTTCCAGTTACTATCTATCGCGGCCTGTACAAGATCTACTATATCGTTGCCTATCATTTTGTTTTCAGTTTATCCTCAATGATTTCCATTGCAGCACTTACATTTAGCATTCGTTCCATCGATAGGTTGTCAATCTCGATATCAAACTCCTCTTCAACATCTAAAATTACATCAACCAGGTTTGCAGAATTGATCTTCAGGTCTTTAATGAAATCAGTGGTTTCATTTATTGAGGCTACTGCATCTTTATCTTGTGCATAGGTAGCAATAATAGGCGTAAGCCTCGCTATTAATTCTGCTCTGTCCATATTATTTAACGTATTTTTTTAAGATAATACAAGCATTTACATCTCCAAATCCAAAGCTTGCTTTAGCCACAATATTAACATTTGTGTTCAACAATTGTTGCGGAATTCTATTGAAATCTATCGCGTCGCTAATCTCTGGATTTAGATCTTCACAATTGATATTCGGGAATATAAAATCATGATGCAATTGTAAAATTGAAGCGACACATTCAATGCTTCCGGCGGCACTTAGGCAATGGCCGATTGTAGATTTTAAAGAGTTGATATAGGGGAAATCTGAACCTTTTCTATTCAAGGCGATACTCCAGTTCTGGATTTCTGTGGCGTCTTTAGAGGTTGCTGTAAGATGCCCGTTAATGGCATCTACTTCGCTGGCTTTAATGCCTGCATTTTGCAAGGCTCCTTTTATGCAGCGTTGAACAGCAATGCTATTTGGAGCTGTCATTGTTCCGGTGCCTCTTTGTCCGCCTGAATTGATATGGCCTCCTATTATTTCCCCATAAATTGTTGCATTTCGCTTTAGGGCACTATCCAGCGATTCCAAAACCATCGCTCCTGCACCGCTTCCAGGCACAAAGCCGCTTGCACTGGCACTCATTGGTCGCGATCCTTGTTCTGGAGACGAGTTGTGTTTGTAAGTGCAAACTTTCATTGCATCAAATCCGGCCCATATATAAGGCCCGCTGTCGCTTGTGCTGCCAGCGAGCATCTTTGTCGCCTGCCCGGTTTTAATTCGCTCATAAGCCATTAAAATGCTTTCTGCGCCGGTAATGCAGGCCGATGAGTTTGTGGTTGTCTGATTTCCCAATCCAAGCTTGCCGCCCAGGTAAGCGCTGATTCCGCTAGCCATCGTTTGCACCACTACAGTGCTGCCAAGTTTCCTGAGTTGCAGGTCATCAACTTTATAGATAGACTCTCTGAATTTATCAATACCCGAAGTGCCGGTTCCAAATATTGTTCCGCAGTCCCAATCAGGTTCATCACCTTCAGTAATGGTTAAGCCTGCATCTTTCCAGGCATCCATACCGGCAATAACGCCATACAGGATGCCTGTACTGTTAAAATTCCTTAGTTCTAAGGCTGTAAAATATTGCGCAATAAAATCATCAGACAGTTCAGGTTTACCAGCTATCTGACAAGAAAACTGCAGTTGTTCTAACTGAGGATCGTGTTTAATACCCGAAGTACCGTTTTTTATGGCATCGGTAAATGCAGTTAAGCCAACTCCATTTGGGGCAACAACACCTAATCCTGTTACAACAACTCTGTTATCCATTCATTTTATTGGTTACCATTCCGGCTATTGTGCCTTTGCATACCACTTCATGCTGATCATTTAGCATTTGTACAGTACAGTTTAGTTTTTTAAAGCGGAAATACACCTTTTCTGCAACAACCTTTACTTTTTCTCCCGGGAATACCGGTTTCATAAAATCAATAGCAGTAGAAGTTAGCATTACATGTCCCGGTACACCACCTTCAGCACTTCCTGTAAGGTATATCCCCAAACAAACCAAACCAATTTGAGCCATTGTTTCAGTTAAAATTACACCGGGTGTAACCGGATGATCTTTAAAGTGACCTTTGTAAAAGTCAAGATCTTTATCAAATGTGAAAGTTCCGCTTGATCCGTTTTCATCAATATGAAGTATTTCATCTACAAATAAAAACGGTTTGGAGTAAGGCAAGTGGGCCAAAATTTCTTCTTTATTCATGTTATGTTTATATCTTTTTTATTTTCGTCTTGTCATCTCGAACGCAGAGAGATCTCTTGTTTATGATTGCGATTTCAAGAGAGATCTCTCTGCGTTCGAGATGACGCAAAACTAACTTTAAATCACCATTTCAACAATATTCTTTGCGCAGAAAACCCCGGGCCAAAGCTTAACATCAGCCCCAAATCTCCGGCCTTTTGCTCACCCTCTATAAAGCGTTCTAAAACGTACATAACCGTGGCGCTCGACATATTTCCAAACAATCTTAAAACCGCTTTAGTATCTTCTATATTCTTATCTAATTTACCAAATAAGTCATCAACAAGCTGAACAATTTTTTTTCCCCCCGGATGAAAGATCAGATGATCGATATCATCTATCGTTAACTCGTGTTTCGCTAAAAACGGATGGATTATATCAGGGAAATGACTTTCTATCGTATCAGGCACTGCAACATCCAAAACCATTTGCAAACCACTGTTTACCAGTTTAAAACCCATCATCTGTTCTGCATTGTAGAAGTGATACATTTCATCCGCAATAATTTCCGGACCCTCATCATCAGAATGAGATGACAGTAACGCACAAGCCACGCCATCACCAAAAATTGCCGCGCTAACAATGTTGGCCATAGAAAAATCATTTACCTGAAATGTTGCTGTAGGCGATTCGTATGCCACAACAGCAGCCCGTTTCCCAGGATTGGCTTTCAGAAAATTATTGGCGTATATCATGCCCGAAACACCAGCCGCACATCCCATTTCCGTAACCGGTAAGCGAACGATATCTTGTTTCAGATTTAAGGTATTGATGAGGTATGCATCTAACGAAGGAATCATGATACCCGTGCAGCTCACTGTAATTATATAATCCAGATCTTCAGGTAACCATGTCGCTTTTTTCAAAGCTTTTTTTAAGCATTCGGTAGCAAGGTTTATGCCCTCTCTTACATAAATGTTATTCCTTTCTTCAAAAGTCAGGTTGCTGAATACTTCTTCAGGCGACATGATTGAATAGCGCTGGTCAACGCCTGCGTTTTCAAATATCTTTTTTACTTTTCTAATGAAACGTTCATCTTGTCCGCTTAACCAAGAATCTAAAAAAGGTATAATTTCTTCAGTTTTTCTTGAATACCGGGGCAGCAGCTTAGCAATGGTTTTGATCTTTACGCTCATAAATGGTTTTTGTTAATTGGAAGTTGGAATTATCCATTGATAACGAAATGCCCATTTCCATTTTACCGTATATTTTTTAAAGTCCAGTTCCCTGGAATAAGATTGGAGGTCGGCCTTTTTAAAACCCCTAAGTATCGAAACCAATCCATCATCTTTAGACATTTTATTGAGCCTGAAAACAAAGCATATCGCCAAAAACAGGTAATAAGCAATAGCACTTCTATGTAAATCGTTAACCACAATACCCATCTCTGCCTGATTTCTAAAACCGTTCATCAGTTTCAGTATTTCCGAATCTTTGAAATGGTGAAGGGTTAATGTACAAAGGATAACATCGTAAGAGCTTTGTTGTTCAATTTCATTGAAAATATCTGTACATACGTAGCTAATGTTTGGGTAGTTTTTGGATAACTGCTGCGCATAGCCAATGGTATAATTGTTGGCATCAATTCCAATTAGTTTAAACTTTAAATTATTTTTAGCAGCATAATCTGCAAGGGTTCTCAGCATATCACCATTCCCACAACCTACATCTAAAATGCTAATCTCTTTTGCGGTATTATTGCTAAAAGTCCCGGTGTTTTTTATTAAGGTTGTTACGCCCTGCAAGGTTACTTTGTTTCCGCCCAGCAACCTGTTTATGCTTGCAATTTTGTCTAAAGCGTCTCTTATTATTTCTCCTTCCATAGAGAAATTATCCATTATTTCAGGTGCTTCGCTTCTTCGACTGGTGTTTACAAGCATTTAAATAATTGGTTTTCCGTGAGTCTTTTTAATAATTTGAGGTAATATAGAAGGGAATTTAATCAATAGATTTAACAATGGAGCGAAGAGTTTTCCTTTTCTTATAATCCCCGACAGAAGTTTCCCCACGGTCAGTCTATTTTTGAAATTCAGGTTCCATACTTTTTCATATTTTTCTTCTAATAGATTTCTTGATGAGATATTGCCATTCAAAAATTGAATGGTTAATTCTGCACAAAGTTTGGCGCTGTGGATGGCCATCGCCATTCCGTTTCCACACAAAGGATGGATTAAACCTGCGGTATCTCCAACCATTAAAATATGGTTATAAACAGACTCTTTTTTCTCGAAAGAAATCTGACTTATGGTTAGCGGTTGATCAAATAATGGAATGCAGTTTTCAAATACTTCTTTTAAATGAGGGTTTTTGTAAAGTACTTGTTTTTGAAAATCTGTAATGTTTTTATGCGCTTTAAAGCTTTGGTAATCTGTTAGGTAACAGATGTTAATGCGGTCGTTTTCAACTTTAGAAACGCCACAATACCCTCCTTTAAAATTATGAAGTGCAACCAGATCATCCGGAAAATCGCCCTTGTAGTGTGCTTTTACTGCGAGCCACGGCGATTTTTTTTGAATAAATCCCCGTTCCATTTTTTGATCTAATGATGATCTTTTTCCAAAAGCGCCAATTGCAATTTTTGCGTTAAGCAAACCAGTTTTGGCTGTGCTAATGCTAAATACATCATCCTTGAAATCAATAGCGGTTACAGTATCATTTATGAAAGTGCATCCATTTTGCAACGCCTTTTGGTAAAGAAAATGATCAAGTGCAAAGCGGCTAATTCCAAAACCGCCGAGCGGCAATTCTGTGTTTATTGTTTTGCCATTGGCAGAAGAAATAGACAATCGGGTAATTTCTGTTGGATTTAGCCCGGCCGGGTCAGCATCAAGCCATTTCAAATACGGAATAACCTCATTTGAAATGTATTCGCCGCAAACCCTATGCTGCGGGTAATGGTTTTTTTCTACTAGGGTAACGCCAAATCCGGACTTTAGTAAATGTATTGCACAGGTTAATCCAGCTAAGCCACCACCAACTATAATTATGTCATTTTTTTCTGATTTCACAGCAGGTAACGAACTTAGTGATTACATAACAGTATAAAACTCGTTATTGTTCGTTAAAAGTCATAGTGAATTTATGAGCCGATTATTTTTACTAATCGGCTCATAAATTCACTATATTTGAGCCGATTAGTAAAAATAATTGGCTCATGAAATATAATTGGGAACTACCGGAGTGGCCAGATTTTAAGATTCAGCTTAATAAAAGCGAGGCTATGTTATACGCCTTTACACTGGAAACAGGTGAAGTGAACGGCATATTACAAACTTTGCCACCAGACATTCAGCAAGAAGCATTGTTGCAGATTATGATATCAGAAGCGGTGAAGACTTCTGAAATTGAAGGCGAGTTTTTAAGCCGACAGGAAATTATGTCCTCCATTCGTAATAATCTTGGACTTAATATTCCATCTGATGTTGTGCACGACAGAAGAGCATCAGGGATTGGCGAACTTATGATTGATGTTCGAAATTCATTTAAAGAACCACTTACTCAAAAAAAAATATGGGAGTGGCATAAAGCCCTTTTGGGTTCATCAAATAGAATAAGAATTGGAGCATGGAGAAAAGGTGACGAACCAATGCAGGTTATATCTGGTAGAATTGGAAGTGAAACGGTTCATTTTGAAGCTCCGCCTTCAAGTCGGGTGCCAGCAGAAATGGAGCATTTTATAGAATGGTTTAATCAAACAGCTCCCGGAGGATCTCGGGAAATTAACAGTGCGCCCGTTAGATCTGCAATTGCCCATTTGTATTTTGAATCAATACACCCACTTGAAGATGGAAATGGGAGAATAGGAAGAGCAATTGCCGAGAAAGCACTTTCTCAAACTCTTGGAAGGCCGGTTTTACTTAGTCTCTCTGAAGCGATTGAGAT
>NZ_JBFTIZ010000143.1:0-9769 GCF_056395165.1 Pedobacter sp. 10L46_2 | reverse complement strand
GTAAATAACCCTAATTGATTCGTATTTGCAGAATGTTCTTCCATATACTGAACCGGGCCATTCGCAGAACCTCCAAGGAGGGAAAGTTTGACCTTTTCTGCCTGATTTGACAGGACGGTACCATTGGTATTCCTGGCAACTGCCTGGTAGTTTATCCCTTTAAAACCATCCTGAGCGCTGGCCCATTGTAGTCCTGCAAAAAGAATAAATACTAGAGTGAAAAATGTACTTCTCATAGTTTATGATTTTAAATGCGTTCTATTTTATTTGTTTGTTGATCACTTTTTAAGGTTTCAAGACATTGATTAATTTGCTGATAGTTTGGAGGCCCCGGGGGTAAAGCATAATGTAAATCGCATAGAATTTCTCAGCACATAGCGATCCTCGGTAGGGAATATATAGCTGATATCTATTCTTAAGGGATTGACATTAAGACCTATTCCGGCTGCCAGATGCTGTCTGTTGCCCTTTTCAGGATCTTCATAGAAATAGCCCGTTCTTATAAAAAAACGATTGTAGTAAGAAAACTCTAATCCACCTGCAATGGTGAACTCTGATAGTTCTTCTTTAAATCCTCCGGGTGCATCAAATAATGAAGTAAACAAAGCACTTGTGACACTTCTGTTGGGGTCTTTACCTTTTTCTATTTCAGTAGTAAAATTACCATCATTATCTTTTTTGTATCTTGGTGGGGTAGGCACCATTAATTTATTTATATCAAGCAAAATGGTAAGTCTACTTTCGGGAGCTGCATAAAAATTATAACCAGCGCCCACCCTTAGGTTCATAGGTAAAAAGCTGGTCTGGCTATCAGAATATTTAAGCTTAGTACCAATATTACTTAAATTTACACCCCAGCTAAAACTTCTTGAATAACGGCCATTTTGTAGTTCCCGATTCGAGTAAATAGATACATCGGCAGCAAAAGCATCTGTTGGAGTGAGCTCTAAATTATTGTACGTTCCTTTACCAATATCACTTCTAAAATATCGGGCGGTTAACGCCATCCCAAAGGTCTCACCGAATTTGCGTGCATAGCTGGCATCTATACTAAATTCGCTAGCCTTATATTGTTCTATGAGGCCTCCTGTTTCGTCTCTAAAAGCAATTGAGCCTAAATCCAGATATTTAACAGATAACCCCAACGCTTCTCTATCGTTTAATTGCCTGAATGCGGTAAAGTATCCCAGATGAGAATCTTTGCTGAGCTGTTTCATCCATGGGGTATACGATGCGCTAAAGCTCATTTTTTCGCCGAAGGTGATCTTTGCCGGATTAATGTATAAAGAATTGGCATCCACATCTAGTCCGGTGCCTGCCTCAGCTACTCCTGAGTTTCTGGCATCTGCACTTAGTAATAAGAAAGCAGCTCCGCTTTGGACTACTCTGTTGTCTTGCTGCGCAAAACTGTTCTGGCACCAACATACCAGACAAGCCAAAAGGCCTGTAGCAAGGTAAATGTTTGTTTTCATAAGTTTATTGTATAACCAGTTTCTCGGAATAGGTTCTTCTGCTAGCTTTGAGAACTACATAATATAAGCCCGAAGGATAACCACCTAAGGGTAAAATATAGTTTGCTTTGCCCGCCAGCATTTTTAATGAGATGTTTCTTACGGTTTGGCCTGCATTATTTACCAGTTGTATGTTCACCATATCGTCCATTACCAAATCAAATTCAAGTTTGGTTTGGCTGTTTGCCGGGTTCGGGTAAACAATAAAACCTGTTATAAGAGGAGCTTGTGGTTCGGGTGTGCTGCCATTAACTTCTGGTTGCTGGAAACCTTGTGTTACTAATAGGGGAGAGTTTTCTATGGCTGTTACCAGAACCTCACCTATGGTGTATTGGAAAATGGTATTGTTGATCTCTGCCGAGCCTCCTGCGCTGGCTATAACGGATCGTTGGAGTTCTGCTTGTTGCGCATTTGCGACAGCAGTAAAACTGAATATGCCAAATATTGGCAAATATCTTTTTTTCATCGAGAGAGGGATTAATTATAGATATAGCCAAAATTACAGATAAGTAATATTGGGTGATGATAGGAGTATGCAGGGTGTAAAAACTGTTATGTGAAATGCAGTTTTTAATTAGTAAACTGCGCGCTTTAGAATAAGAATATGTGTCGAATGTGCATCCTTCTGATGCAATACAAGAAGGGGTTATTAATCGTATTTTAACGCATCAACAGGATTTGCTCTGGCAACCTTAAAAGTTTGAAGGCTCACAGTTAATACAGCAATAAATATGGATAAAACAAAAGCAGTTATAAATGGCCACATATTCAGACCGATTTTATAATCATATTTTTGAAGCCAGCTTGTTGTTATAATATATGCAGCAGGAATTGCTATCATGTTTGATAGAATAACGAGTTTGATAAAATCCTTGTTTAGTAAAATAAGTATATCCTTTAGGTTGGCCCCAATTACTTTCCGGATACTGATTTCTTTGCTCCTCTGCTCGGCAATATACAGTGCCAGACCTAACAGGCCGAGACAAGATATAAATATCGCAAAGCCACCAAATACATTTGAAAATATACTCAGTAATTTTTCACTTTTTAATTTATCAGCAATCCTTTCACTCACAAAGTCTATTTGAAATGGATAATCTGGGTTTAGTTTTAGGCTTAGTTCTTTAATTTTTTGTGTAGATGTGGTTATGCTTTGTGATGGATTTAAACGCATAATGATAGTGCCTGGACTGGTCTCGCTATAAAAGAAAAGCAACGGACTTACTTTGGTTCCAAGCGATGAATAGTTGTAATCTTTCATTACGCCAATAACTGTGAATGTTTCGTTCCAATCGTCATTTTTTATTTTTGCACCAATCGGATCTTTAAGATTCATTGTTTTTACAGCAGTTTCATTTAAAATTACTTTGGTCGTATCATTGCCAAATTCTCTGCTGAAGTCTCTTCCCTGTAATATCTTTGCGTCAATTGTTTTGGTGAAATCGTAACCTGAAAATCTAAGTTGCATGGCTACTTGTTCGTTTTTTAGCTGGCCGGGCCATTTTATCTTTTCTGTGCTTACATAGTTGTTGGTGAGCCCGTTTGTAGTCTCTGTTGCAGAAACTATAGCTCCCGATTTAATTAATTCTGATTTGAAAAGCTGAAGTTTCCCAGAGTCTCTCAAAACACCCAGACGTCCAATCTGAACCAGGTTGTCCTTGTTGAAACCAAGAGGTCGGTTGTTCATATAGCTGATTTGATTTCGTACCACTATAGCACAAATGATCATGCATATTGAAAAACCGAATTGGATTACTACCAGTATTTTACGAATAGGCAACGAAGTTTTGCCTGCTCCTTTTATGCCTTTTAATATCTTAAGGGGTATAAGCGACGATAAATATAGAGCGGGGTAGCTGCCTGCGAGCAGCCCTGTAATTAATGTTAAGCCAATAAGTATAGCCCATACTTCATATGAACCATAATCTATTGTCAAATCAATTGCTAATAGATTGTTAAAGTAGGGAAGCACAGTTTCTAATAAAATAAAAGCGATAAGCAGCGCCATGAAAGACAAGAGGAGCGACTCTAATATGAACTGCCATGCAATAGATTGCCTGCTGGATCCAAGGGTTTTTCTGATCCCGATTTCCTTTGCACGTTTTTCTGATCGTGCGGTAGACAGATTCATGTAGTTAATGCAGGCAATAAATAGCACACAAACTGCAAGCAAAAGAAATAATTTTATTTGATCTATGCGGCCGCCTGAAAGTTCACCATTTTCAAACTGATCGTATAGATGGTTTTTTTTTAATGGAAAAAGAAAGAATTCTATATAGCTGTCATTTGTGTTTTGCTTAAAGATTTTTCTAACCTGTTGGTCTGCCGAGGCAAATTGTTGTGCATCTTTAAGCATTACTATAGTGTTCAAAGCGCCATCAGTCCAGCCCATTTTTTTATACCACGGGCTTTCATTTTCTAAAAATGCCCAGGGTATTAATACATCAAAGCGATAGGTTTGGTTTTGAGCATGATTGGCAATTACGGCCGTAACCATTAAGTCACTTCGGTTATCGTATCTTATCACTTTGCCAATAGGATCTTCCTCTCCAAATAAGATTTTAGCAGTTTGTTCAGTTATAATAGCTGAATTAGGAGTTGATAAGGCGCTTGAAGAGTCTCCCTTAATAAAATTGTAGTCAAATATTTTTAAGAAGGATGGATCTGCGAAAATCAGGTTTTTGTTGAATGCGTTGTGTTTATATCTAAATGGGCTTTCATCTCTTTCGGCCATTCTGCTTACCTGTTCTACACCAGGGACGGTTTGCATAATGGTTGCAGCAAGCTGATTTGGGGTACAATAAGCACGATTAGTGATAATGCGGTCGCTCATGATATCATTATCATAAACAGAGTAGATACGACCGATATTTTTGAATTGCTTATCGTAACTCCATTCGTAATTTACGTAGAGCAGTAATACTAAGCAACAGGTTAGGCCAATAGCTAATCCTCCGATATTAATCAGAGAAAACCCCTTGTTTTTCCAAAGGTTTCGAAGCGCGATTTTTAATGCTAAAAGGTACATGCCATTAATATTATTCAGCTTTAATTGCCTCAATAGGGCTCATCTTAGCAGCTCTAAATGCCTGAAAAAAGACAGTTGCAAGAGAGATGAGAAAGGCTAAAAAACCGGAGACTATAAAAAACCAAAGTTTTAAATCAATTCGATATGCAAATGAGTCTAACCAATTTTTGCCTAGAAAATATCCGATAGGCAAGGCAATTAGAATAGAAATGAGTACAGGTTTAGTGAAATCTTTAGACAGAATATAGACTACATTGAATTCTGAAGCCCCTAAAATTTTTCTGATGCCAATTTCTTTAAATCGTTTTTCGGCAGTGAAGGTGGCTAGTCCAAACAGGCCTAAGCAGGAAATTACTATTGCCAACATTGCAAAGTATCTTGATAATACTGCTACCCGGGTTTCTGCTACATACTGAGCTTGAAAATCCTGATCCAGAAATTTATAATCAAATGTATATTCAGGGTTGTATTGGGTATTGAATTTTTGAAGTTCTTCTATTACCGGCTTTATACTTCCTGCTTTTATCTTTACCATTACCCTGTTGGTGTGTGTAGGTTTATATCTGATAAACATGGGGCCAACTTTTCGATGCAGAGATTCAAAATGGAAATCCTTTGCAACACCAATGATCTGCATATCGTTACCCCACAGCTTAAAAATTTTACCCACAGGATCTTTTAAGCGCATTACCTTAATACCAGCTTCATTAATGATGACTTTAGAAGTATCAGAACCAAATCGTTCAGAAAAACTTCTCCCTGCGGCCATTTTTATTCCAAGGGTTTCTATCAAGCCTGCGTTGACATCTGCACGTTGAAATTTAACGACTTCTTTAGGATCTCTTCCTTCCCATCCAAAGTCGCCAAGGGTATAGCTTAAATCACCAAGTAGTTCCCGATCTATACTTGATGCATTTACAACACCATCTATTTTCTTTACTTCATTTATCACAAAATTTATATTGTTTTTAAGCTTGCCGTTTGTTTCAAAATACAATACGTTATCTTTTTTAAAGCCAGGATTAGATTTCTGTACATATTCAATTTGTTTATAGATGATAAGAACGGCTACAATCAGGATCACTGAAAAAGCAAATTGAAAAACTACAAGTCCTTGCCTTGTTAGCAATGCTGCTGCTGAAAGCTGAAGCTTTCCTTTTAGAGCTGCAGAAGGCTTAAGGCCTGAAAGATACAAAGCAGGATAACTACCGGAAAGTAAACCTGTAAAGATGGTTACACCAAGTATGGATAATATGAGTGTGGTGTTGAATTGTAAAGTTAAGTGTTTGCCAGTGATCTGGTTAAACTGCGGCAACATAAGCTCTACTGCCAATAGCGAAACAAATACGGCCATAATGGTTAGCAGTATCGATTCTGAAAGGTATTGCACGATTAATGATCCTCTTGGTGCCCCCATTACCTTTTTAACCCCAACTTCTTTTGATCTTCTGGATGCTTTTGCAGTAGAAAGGTTCATGAAATTGATACAGGCAATGATTAGAATAAAGACCGCAATAAGCGAAAATAGCCTTACATAGGCTATTCTTCCGCCGGCAACTTTGCCATTTTCAAATTGATTATGCAAATAGCTTTGGGCAAATGGCCTGATGAATAGGGTATAGTTTTTTACACCTTTTGTTTTTAAATAATTCTTGATTTTGGTATTGAATAGCTTGGGATCTGCATCTTTTTTAAGAACTACAAATGTGCTTGGGCCATAGTTTGTCCACTTGCGGTAACCGGAATTTCCTTCAGGGCCTAACAACACATCGTAAGAGACTAAAAAATCAAATTGCTCTGAGGAATTTGTGCCGATATCCTTAAAGACCCCTGAGATCAATGCATGGTTTTCGGCTTGCATTTCAGTATTGCTCCAAACCATTTCTTTACCAACTACATCTGTGCTATTAAACAGTTTCATAGCCATGCTTTCTGAAATAGCAACAGTTTTTTTACCAGAGAGTATTTCGTTTTTGTTGCCAGTAATCAGTGGGTAAGAAAATACTTTAAAGAAATCCGGTCCTGCAAATTTGCCTGCTGCTTTTATAGCAGGTTGATGATTTGCCGATACTTTACTCTGACCTAGCCAAAAACCCGGCGAGGTCGCAACTGCAGTTTCAACTTCGGGTATTTCTTTTGCCATTGTTTCGGCCAGAATTCCAGGTGTGCCCTCTACCGTTTGGACTCCATCTGTGAGGTGCTCATTCTGGATCACCTGATAGAGTCTTTCATTATGAAAGCGATCGATCTGTATTTCGTCGTTTACCCATAGGTAAATTAGTAAAGTACAGGAAAGCCCTGCACTCAGACCAATCAGATTGATGAAGAAAGAGCTTTTGTATCTCTTAAAGTTTCTGTAGATCAGCAGCAGGTGGTGTTTAAACATGGCCTTGTTATTTCGTGGGTTAATTCAATTGATATGCCAATACGAGGAAACCGATTTTAAGTGGGCCAGGACTGCTTAATTACCTTTTACTGTTCGGTTATGAACAGTTTATGTTCATATTTGAACAAAATAATTTGCGTAGTAAAATACACCTGAGTTACCACCACTTAAGAGGGAAAACAATTTTATCAACCGAGCCAACAATCATATCTGGTTTAAAAGCATAACGGCCAAGCTGGTTCTGATCAGAAATTCCTGATAAAACCAGGATGGTTTTATAACCCATTTGTATACCTCCCTGTATATCAGTTTCCATAGTATCTCCTATAACCGTTGTTTCTGCAGTTTCCAGGCCAAGGAATTTTCGCGCCGAACGCATCATAACCGGACTAGGTTTGCCTATTACAAATGCCTTTATTCCGGTTGCTTCTTCAATCATGGCTGTTGTGGCTGCAATGCCCAAATTGTTCCAACCTGGTTTTTTAGGGGAAGGATCTCTGTTTGTAGTAATAAATTTTGCTCCGGCCAGAATCATGTCAACTGCCTTCTGAACCATTTCCAGGGTAAAGTTTCTTCCTTCACCTAATACAACAAATTCCGGATCTGTATCAACCAGGGTAATTCCATTTTCATGTAAACTGGTTAATAAGCCACCTTCTCCCAGAACGTAAGCAGTCCCATTAGGACTTTGATCGCCAAGGAATTTACCTGTGGCCATGGCACTGGTGTATACGTGTTTCGCATCTACAGTGATCCCTAGCCGCTTTAGCTTTCTCACAGCATCAAGGCTTGTTCGCTGGCTGTTGTTGGTCATAAAAGCAAAGGGTATATCATTGTCAAGAAGATGCTTTATGAATTTATCGGCTCCAAAAATCATTTCTTCTCCACTGTAGATGACGCCATCCATGTCAATTAAAAGTCCTTGTTTCATAGGTGTTTTTTATTTATAAGAAAAATTGAAATCGTTACTGCTTCAATTCTCTTACTCAAAATTAATAATAATTATCAGTCATAATGCTGTTCAATATTAATTTTTAGGAACTAAAAAGAACAATATATAGGTTGTCGTGTTGTTATAATATACACCAATTGAATAATAGATGACAGAAAGACACACATATCAAACGGGAATTATTGGCAATTGCGCTTACCTGGCGCATATAAATAAAAACACTAATGTTGATTGGCTTTGCTGGCCAAGATTTGACAGCTCTTTCGTTTTTGGCGGATTATTGGATGAAAATAAAGGAGGAGAGTTCTCCATTCGGCCAAATGGCGAATTTACTTCGAGTCAGTTTTATCTGGAAAACACAAATGTACTTTGTACAGAAATAACCAATGCCGAAGGCAGGTATAGAATAACTGATTTTGCACCCAGATTTTATCAGCATGAGCGTTACTACAAGCCTTTAATGCTGATTAGGAAGATAGAACCTATTGAAGGAAACCCCAGGGTTAGGGTAAAATGCAAACCGGTTTATAATTATGGTTCGATAAAACAAAAAGGGCATCGTGGAAGTAATCATATAGAGTTTAACGGAGCTGACGAAGATATGCAGCTAAGTACCAATATCTCTTTGAGTTACATTGAAGACGAGAAATTTTTTGCATTAAATGAACCTAAATACTTAATCTTAACCTATGGACACGAACTGGATGCCCCTATAGTAAGCACCGCAGAACGATTTTTAAGAGAAACCATTAAATACTGGAGAACATGGATTAAGCACTCAACAATTGCAGGATTTTATCAGCACATGGTAATCCGCTCTGCACTTGTTTTGAAGATTCACCAGTATGAGGATACTGGGGCAATAATTGCAGCCAGTACAACAAGTTTACCGGAATCGCCTGGTAGCAAAAGGAACTGGGATTATCGATATTGCTGGATGAGGGATACTTATTACGTAATTACCTCATTAAACCATATTGGCCATTTCGAGGAAATGGAGAAGTACTTTAATTATATAACAGATATATCTTTTAGAGATGATGTGAGGTATCAGCCATTGTTTGGTATCGCCGGCGAAAGGATACTTACTGAGCGGATTTTGAGAAACATTAAGGGATACAAAGGCAATAAGCCGGTAAGAGTAGGTAATCAGGCTTATGAGCACATACAGAATGATATTTACGGGCAGGTATTGGTCTCTATGCTTCCGCTGTATACAGATCATAGGTTTATTTTTAGAGAACGACAGGATTCTACCCAATGGCTGGATTATCTGTTAGCTAAAATCGAACGCACTATTGATGAAAAGGATGCGGGTTTATGGGAGTTCAGGAATATAGCGAATATGCATTGTTACACCAATCTTTTTCAATGGGCGGGCGCTAATGCGGCTTTAAAAATGGCCAAAACCATAGGCAATAAGGAATATGAAGATAGAGCAACAGTACTGATCGAGAAAGCAGCACAGCATATAGAGGATTGTTATGATCCTGTTCGTAAGGTATATACGCATGCGGTTAATAGCCCGCATTTAGACGCAAGTACGCTGCAGCTTATTTTGATGAACTACCTTGATCCTCAATCTGAAAGAGCTAAAGATCACCTGATCGCATTAGAAAAGGAACTGAAAGCCGAGCGCGGTTTGTTCTACAGATACTTGCATACCGACGATTTTGGGAAACCCAAAAGTACTTTTCTGATTTGTGCCTTTTGGTACATAGAGGCACTGGCGTGTGTGGGCAGGGTAGATGATGCAATAAAAGAATTTGAATCAATTATCAATTATGCCAACCATTTACTGCTTTTTAGTGAAGATGTTGATGAAAATGATGGAAGTCAGTGGGGTAATTTTCCCCAGGCTTACAGTCATGTTGGGTTGATGAATGCGGCCC
>NZ_JBFTIZ010000142.1:0-14039 GCF_056395165.1 Pedobacter sp. 10L46_2 | reverse complement strand
AGGTACATTTGTAGACGCAAAATATTCGTCTTTTACCCCATCGTAATCTAAAAGGTACCCATCATAAGCGTCTTTTTGTACAGAGCCATTTGTTAAGCCGTTTGAATTTGCCAGATCACCAAAATAATCTACGATTGAATTACTTGGGTTTGATCCACCGTAATTGAAATTAGCGGTAAAATCATTGTTTCTGTTGTAGGCAATTCCGAACACAGTACTTACCACCCCGCGTTGGGTGTCTTGCCCTTTCATTCTAATAGCGGGGCTAAAAAGTACCAGACCAATATGGTTAAGGTTTACGTTGTCTTTTGTGGATTTTGTGTTTTGGTTCAGAAAGTTTGCATTTCCAGAGAAATTATTGAATTCAGGAGTTACACTGAATTCAGATTTAGTGAACATTCCAAGTCCTGCCGGGTTACCGCCAATTGAACTCATGTCTCCGCCAACTCCAATTGTTATCCTCTTCCTGATCTTGATGATCTGCCACCGCCACCACCGCCGCCGCTGCTACCACTGCTGCTTCTTCCACCACCACTGCTTTCTCTTGCAGGAGGGCTGTAGCTAGGTCTGCTTTCTGGCTGACGGGCCGGAGCACTTTCTCTTGTAGGTCTTACAGTTTCAGTACGCGTAGGTCTTGTTGCTTCGCCACGAGAAGGTCTGGTAGATTGGCCATCAGACGGTACTCTGCCCGGTCTTGTTGAAACTGTTCCATCAGCATTAGTTCTTGAAGGTCTGGCTCTGTTAGGAATGATATTTCCATCAGCATCTACTCTGGTTGCCGGTCTTGCATATCTGCGATTCACRCCAACTCCATTTTCTCTACCCACAGATGGTCTGGCCCTGTAATCAGGTACATTGGTAGTTCTGCCGGTGTAATAGCCACCGCCCCACAGTCCGCCACCCCATAAACCACCGCCCCAAAGGCCTCCTCCGTAATAGCCACCGCCGTAGTAGTAGTTATTCCAGCCAAAGTTGTTGTAACCCCAGAAAGGAGAACTTGCAAATCCCCAGCCTCCATAAGGAGAATTCCAGTAGCTGTTGTAGAATGGACTATATCCAAAGTCCAATGAACCAGAAGAATACCACCCAGAATAATAATATGGATCGTAGTAAGTTCTGAAAGGACTTGAGTAATAAAATCTGTTTATACGAGATGAGTAATCCTGATCGTAATAGTAATCACTTGTTCCGTAATAATCACTCTCATCATATTGTTCATCAGCATATTGCTGATCGTCGTATCGAGGTTGCTGTACTTGTTGAGGAGCGGGGGTATAAACCTTTGCCTTCACCGTACTGCTATAAACGTCATCATCAGTATTGGCACTTTGCTGCGCAAGCCTTGGCGCAGAGCAAGACGTAACAGCTATGGCTGCTAAGACGAGCATTCCTGTGAATAAATGGTTAGGTTTCATAACTATATGTGTTGTTTGTGTGTTGCAATTTTTTTGTAGGTATAAATTTATAAATTTGTAGCCTACATTACAAGTCATTTAACACAAAAAACGTTCCATTCAGCTATGAGCAAAGGCATTACAAGTAAAAACGAAGATTATTCCCAGTGGTATAACGACATTGTTATAAAAGCTGACCTGGCAGAACACTCATCCGTTAAGGGATGTATGGTGATAAAACCTTATGGATACTCCATTTGGGAGAAGATGCAGGCTATTTTAGACCAAAAATTTAAAGATACAGGACACAGTAATGCTTATTTCCCGTTATTCATTCCAAAGTCATATTTTTCAAAGGAAGCTTCTCATGTTGAAGGTTTTGCAACAGAATGTGCCGTTGTGACACATTATCGTCTTAAAAATGATGGAAATGGGAACATTATTGTTGATGAAACAGCCAAATTGGAAGAAGAATTGATCGTTAGACCAACCTCTGAAACCATCATTTGGAATACTTATAGAGGATGGATTCAATCCTACAGGGATCTTCCTTTGTTGATAAATCAATGGGCAAATGTTGTGCGTTGGGAAATGCGTACCCGTTTGTTCTTGCGTACTACTGAGTTTTTATGGCAGGAAGGACATACCGCTCACTCAACTTCTGATGAGGCAATTGAAGAGACAAGAAAGATGCTTGATGTTTACGCAGATTTTGCTGAAAACTGGATGGGTTTGCCAGTGGTAAAAGGTGTAAAAACGCCAAATGAGCGTTTTGCAGGAGCCTTAGATACGTATTGCATTGAAGCATTAATGCAGGATGGAAAGGCGTTGCAAGCTGGAACTTCTCACTTCCTTGGACAGAACTTTGCTAAAGCATTTGATGTAAAATTCACGAACAAAGAAGGTAAGATAGAGCACGTTTGGGCAAGCTCGTGGGGTGTTTCTACACGTTTAATTGGTGCATTGATTATGGCGCATAGCGATGATGCCGGTCTGGTACTTCCTCCAAAACTAGCTCCAATACAAGTTGTTATTGTTCCTATTTACAAAGGCGATGAGGAGTTAAGTAAGATCTCAACATTTGTTGACGAATTAATGCCAAAGCTGAAACGTTTAGGGATTTCTGTAAAATACGACGACCGTGATACGCAGCGTCCGGGCTTTAAGTTTGCTGAATATGAGCTTAAAGGGGTGCCAATTCGTCTGGCTATTGGTGGTAGAGATATGGAAAACGGCACCGTTGAGCTTGCAAGAAGAGATACCAGAGAAAAACAAACTGTAATTCAGGAAGGCCTTGAAATTCATATTGCACAGCTTTTAGAAGAGATTCAACAAAATATCTATAACAAAGCCTTCGACTATAGAACTGAGCATACTACTGATGCCAATTCTTATGATGAGTTTAAAGAATTGCTTGATGGTAAAGCCGGATTTATTGCTGCACATTGGGATGGAACACCTGAAACAGAGCAAAAAATTAAAGAAGAGACTAAAGCTACCATTAGGTGTATCCCGTTAGATAATAAGCTGGAAGAAGGGGTTTGTATTTACTCAGGTAAGCCATCTACCCAAAGGGTATTATTTGCACGCGCTTACTAAATTTTAATGGAATGGAAACTGACAACTACAGTAAAATACTGAGCGAATTCGAGAGTAAAGCTTCATTAAAACAAAAGATATTTAGAAACACTACTGAGGTCTTTGGCTTGCTGAAGACCCAGCTTTCTAAAATTGCGGTTAAGCTGCAAACAGATTATGTGGTCAAAGATCCCTCTGTTGAAGTGCATTTTAAGGAAAGCGGTAAATTTGAAGGTCAGCTTAAGTTTTCAGGTGATATGTTGATGGTTTCTATGCATACCAATGTGTTTGCCTTTGATAAAACACATTCCATATACCAAACAAAGTACATCAAAGAAGATGAGTCTCTAAGTTTTTGTGGAACTATTTATATCCATAATTTCCTTGCTGATTCTGTGAAATATAACAGGTTGGCAGATGAGGGATCGCTGATTGCACGTATACTGGTTAATAAGGAAAAGCATTTTATGGTTGAGGGGGAGGGGGCGCTTGATTTCTTATACCAAAGCATGGCTGAAAACGTTGTAACGGAAGAAAAGCTAACAGATATTATAGAGCGATCTATTCTTCACTGTCTGGACTCTGATCTTTTATTACCCCCTTTTGCAGAAATAAAAGAAGTAACTTTAAATCAAAAACAATCAATGCTGGCTTCAAGCGGTTATCCAACCAGTAAAAACCTGGGTTACCAGTTTAAATCAGAAATTGAGCAGAACGATAATATATGAAATTTGCAACTAAAGCGATCCACGCCGGACAAGAGCCTGATCCTACAACGGGAGCAGTGATGACCCCGATTTATCAAACCTCTACTTACTGGCAGAAGGCGCCAGGTGACCACAAAGGGTTTGAATATTCGAGGGGTACTAATCCAACTCGTAAAGCACTTGAAGATTGTTTGGCAGCATTAGAAAATGCTAAATATGGACTGGCTTTTTCGAGCGGAATGGGCGCTACAGATACTGTATTAAGGTTATTGAAGCCTGGCGATGAAGTGATTACGGGGAACGATCTTTATGGTGGTTCTTATCGCATATTTACCAAGGTTTATGAAAAGTATGGCATTAAGTTTCATTTTCTGGATTTATCGAAACCGGAAAACATACTGCCACACATCAATGAAAATACTAAATTGGTCTGGATAGAAACGCCAACCAATCCAACAATGAGGATCATTGACATTGAGGGTGTTGCTAAAATTACTAAACAGCATAAGTTAATTCTTACTGTTGATAATACTTTTGCATCTCCATATTTGCAGAATCCAATGGACTTAGGTGCTGATATTGTGATGCACTCTGTAACCARATACATTGGTGGTCACTCTGATGTGGTAATGGGCGCTTTGCTTGTAAACGATGATCAGCTTTATAAGGACCTTTGGTTTATTTACAATGCCTGCGGAGCAACTCCAGGACCTCAGGATTCATTTTTGGTGCTGAGAGGTATTAAAACGCTTCACTTAAGAATGAAAGCGCATTGTGAGAACGGAGAGAAAGTGGCCCGTTATCTTAAAAATCATCCAAAAATTGATAAGATCTACTGGCCGGGTTTCGAAGATCATCCTAACCATGATATTGCAAAAAAACAAATGCGTGGTTTTGGGGGTATGGTGTCTATAACATTAAAAGGTGCTGATCTTCAGGAAACATTCCGCGTGGCTTCTTCTTTTAAGGTTTTTACACTTGCAGAATCTCTTGGCGGAGTAGAATCTTTAATTAACCATCCAACTACAATGACTCATGGTTCTATCCCTAAAGCAGAACGTGAGAAAGTAGGAGTTACAGATAACCTGTTGCGCTTAAGTGTTGGTGTGGAGGATATTGATGATTTGCTCGCCGATTTAGAACAGGCATTAAGTTAATTCAGCAAGTCATCTCGTCATTCCGTCATCTCGAAAGAAGAGAGAGATCTCCTTGAATATCCTGACCAAGAGATCTCTCAATCGTTCCTCATTTCGAGATGACGTATTGTAAACCTCGAGATTACATAATTTAATTAATACAGTTATCTTAAACATTACACCTTGGAATTTTTAGAACTTAAAGAATTTTTGGATGTAAAGGTTGATCAGTATAACCGACCAAACTTTATTCAAAATGACCCCATCTGTATTCCACACCAGTATACTAAGAAACAAGATATTGAAATTGCTGCTTTTTTTGCGGCAATTTTAGCTTGGGGGCAACGAAAGACCATCATTAACAAGTGTATTGAGCTGTTTGAGCGGATGGATAATGATCCGCATAATTTTATGCTGCATCATGGCGAGGATGATTTAAAGCGATTGCTGGGTTTTAAACACAGAACTTTTAACGATACGGATCTTCTGTATTTCGTGGCATTTTTTAATCAGCACTATCAACAGTTCGATAGCCTTGAGACAGCATTTTTATCTCCTTCTGATGTTTTTAGAACTGATTTTTTAACTGATGAGCTTCAACATGGATACACAAAGTATGCTTCTTCGAGCTGCATGTTATCAGAGTTAACTCAGCAGGAGCCAAAAACTGAAAGATCTCTTAATTATTTCAGGTCTTATTTCTTTTCTCTTCCAGACTATCCCAGACGAACGATARAGCATGTTTCTTCGCCAATGCAAAAATCAACCTGTAAGCGTTTAAATATGTTTTTAAGATGGATGGTAAGGAAAGATAATAAGGGTGTTGATTTCGGGATCTGGAACACAATTAAGCCTTCAGATTTGATATGTCCATGTGATGTGCATGTGGATAGGGTAGCGCGTAAGCTTGGCTTAATTGAAAGAAAACAGACGGATTGGCGCACTGCAGTGGAACTTACAAATGAACTGCTTAAATTTGATCCTATGGATCCGGTTAAATATGATTTTGCATTGTTTGGCTTAGGTGTAGAGGAGAAATTTTAAAGCTATTATGGTTACTTTTAAAGCAGAAATAGAGCGTTTTGCCGAAATGGGGGAAAAAACAGGCTGGACTTATGTTTTTATTCCACTTGCTATTGCCAATATGATTAAACCCGATTGCAGGAAGAGTTATCGGGTAAAGGGTCGTTTGGATCACATTGAAATTGAAGGCATAGCACTTGTGCCCATGGGAGAGGGGAACTTTATTATGGCGCTAAATGCGGGCATTCGCAAGCAGCTCAAGAAAGATCTGGGTGGAGTTTTAGAACTGGCTTTAGAAGAGGATACAACTTTTAAAATAGAGGTGCCAGAAGATCTGGAGGTCTGCCTTTCTGATGAGCCTCATCTGCTTAAAAACTTTTTAAAACAACCTAAATCACATCAAAATTGGTATATCAATTGGCTTAACTCGGCTAAAACAGAAGCTACCCGTACCAAAAGAATTGTGAAGATCGTTTTAGCTATGGATAAGGATTGGGATTTTGGAACGATGATGCGTGATGGAAAGCCGAGAAAAGAGGAATAGATTAAATCCTGTCGTATTTCCTGAACCAGCTCCATACTTTCATTTGGATTACTCCAATAAAAGCTTCCCTGAAAATCCGTGTACTCATTTTTGAAGTACCCTCTGTACGATCTGTAAATATAATGGGAACTTCCTCTACCTTAAATCCGTATTTAATGGCTGTAAACTTCATTTCAATCTGGAAGGCATAGCCAACAAACTTAATTTTGTCTAACGGAATAGTAGCAAGCACTTTGCGGCGGTAACATTTAAAGCCGGCAGTTGCATCCTGTATGTCGATCCGTGTAATTAAACGCACGTACATAGAGGCAAAATAAGACATTAACACTCTGCTCATAGGCCAGTTAACTACGTTAACTCCTCTAACATAACGGGAGCCCACTGCAACGTCTGCACCATTAACACAGGCTTCGCGTAAACGTATCAGGTCATCCGGATTGTGCGAGAAATCTGCATCCATCTCAAATATATATTCATATTGAGGTTTGGCCAGCGCCCATCTGAAACCATGAATGTAAGCCGTTCCAAGTCCTAGTTTGCCTGTTCTTTGTTCTAAATGAAGTGCCGGATATTCTTTCTGGAGGTTCTTAACTATTTCGGCTGTGCCATCAGGGGAACCATCATCAATAACTAATATTTCGAAGAAATAGCTTAACGAAAAAACCTTTCTAATGATTCTCTCAATATTTTCTTTCTCGTTGTAGGTAGGTATTATTACTAGACTGTCTGACACGTAAAATAAATTAAGTAGCGAAATTATGGATTCTAAATGAAAAAACCCTTAATATAGATTATACTAAGGGTTAAAATATGTTAAAACAGCTAAATTTTAGCTTACACCTTGCATCAATCGCTTAATTAAAGGAGAGAAAAGGATTAAAAATACTCCGGCAATAGCGGCATAAACAGCCAGCTGATAATATCCTGAAGTATAGGATTCCAGTTTGGTTAGCAAAGATACATCGTCTCCGCTTACAGACATTTCTGCTCCAAGTTTTCCTGCGGCAAACTGTCCGAATGCACTTGCTAAAAACCACATACCCATCATCATACCTGTTAATTTTTTAGGTGATAATTGCGTAACCAGCGACATACCGATCGGGCCTAAGCAAAGTTCGCCAATGGTGGTTACCAAATAGCCCAGTGTGAAAAGATTTAATGAAGTTACACCACTTGCATCGGCAAAAAAACGAGTATAAAAGAAGATGTAAAAGGATGCTGCCAGGAACAAGAATCCTACACCAAATTTGATAATCGAGTTTGGTTCCATTTTCTTTTTAGCGAGCCATAACCACAGTAAACCAATTAAAGGACTAAATATAATTACGAATAAAGAATTAGAACTGTTGTTTACTACGTTAGGATCGATATTGAAGAATAAAAGGGTGTGCGACAAGTTTTTTTCTGCAAAAAGAGCCAGTGAACCACCGCTTTGCTCGTAAATGGCATTGAACAAGAAGTAGCAGAAGATAAAGATAAATGCGGCAAACAATTTCATCTGAAATTTTCTGTCTTTAACTTTATACGTCTCATACAGGAAATAAATAATTGATAATGGCGCAATGGTATACATGAAATAATCTGTATAATGCGTGTTTTGAACCATTATCAAAATCAACGGAACAGAGATCAGAGAAAAGAGGTAAACACCAATTTCACGTGCTCTTTTCTTCGAGACAGTCATGTTTTTTAAAGGTGAATCGCCAATAGGGCCTAATGTTCTCTGTGTAAAGAGGAAGGTTACCAATCCTAAAGCCATAACAATTGCGGCAGCAAGGAAGGCATAATTCCATGAAACATATTTACCCAGGTATACACAAAGTGCGCCACCAAGTAAACCACCAATATTGATACCTGCATAGAACATTCCGTAACCTGCATCCCGGCGGGCATCACCCTCTTTATATAAATCGCCTACCATCGACGATACGTTTGGTTTGAAAAAACCTGTACCGATAATAGAAAGGGTAATACCAATATAAAAGAACTCTTTTGGGGAGACCGCAATGATTAAATTGCCGAGGATCATGATCATTCCGCCAAAGAAAAGTGATTTTCTAAAGCCTAAGACTTTATCGGCAAAAATACCACCAAGGAATGTGAATGCATAAACGAATGCCTGAATAGCGGCGTATTGCAGATTGGCATCTTTATCTGTAAGTGCAAGACCTACGATCTTGTCGATCATGAAAATGGTGAGCATACCGCGCATACCGTAAAAGCAAAAGCGTTCCCACATTTCCACTAAAAACAAAGCCCAAAGCTGTTTTGGGTATTTCCCCTTAAAGTCCTGGATCTCCTCCAGCGTAATGTTATGTTGCATTGTTATATCAGTTAGCTTATCTTACTTCGTGCATTAATTTTTTGATCACTGGAGTTAACAGGATAGACATTACTCCAATAGCAACGGCAACACCGGTTATGATTAAGAAGAAATAGCTAATCCCTTTTTCTGAGGCAATTCTATCAGCGTTTTCTCCAAGTATACCTGCAACTTTATTGGCAATAGCAATAGCCAGGTACCATACACCAAACATAAAGGCAATCATTCTGGCAGGAACAAGTTTACTTACGTAAGAAAGGCCTACAGGAGAAATGCAAAGTTCAGCCATGGTATGGAAAAGGTAAACCATGATCAGCCAAAAAATACTTACTGAGGCTGTTTTTGCACCAGGAACAATGTCTCTGGCACCAAAAACAAGAAATGCCATTCCCAGGCCTAATAGGATCATACCTATACCAAACTTAACGTTTGCACCAGGATTAAATCTGCTTTCCCACCATTTAGAGAACAATGGAGCAAGAGTGATAATAAACAATGAGTTAAGTACACTAAACCATGAAGCCGGGATTTGGGTAAGGCTTTCTTTTACTTTCTCAATTTTAAGCGAAGCTAAAGTAGAATCTGAGAGGTTTAAAAACCCTGCTCCATAAAAATCTCGCACTAACATCCAGATAGTAATGATCCATATGATCACAAAGCTGATGCTTAGGATAATATTAGCCAGGCCATATTTTTTGAAGGTTTGCTTAAATAATAGAAACAAAACCCATGTGATAATTCCTAAAGGAACTACAGCAATTAATGAGTTGGCAATTAAGAAGATCAAACTTGAATTACCAACCAAAATTCTGTCGGTATAATCTCTGGCAAAGATGGTTAATGTACCCGGTGCTTGTTCAAAAACAGCGAAAAATGAAAAGGTTAAGAATGCAAAAAAGGTAACTGCGTATAATTTTTCCTTAGTTACCTTTGAATATTTTGTTAGCCTGTAAAATAATAAGAACAGAAACAAGCCCAGTGCTAACAATATAGTGAAATTGGTTCCTTCCATTCCAGCTATTTTGAAGTCTAGCAGGTTGCTTGCTCCGTGGGATATCTTGGAAATAGGATCGTTAATAACCCAGATTAAACCTAAAGCGGAACAAAGAAGAACAACGATAACCTGCCATAATGTAAATGGAACCCTGTTGTCGACATCATCTTTATCGATTACAATATCTCTTGTTTTAAGTGGTTTTAAGCCGATGTCTCCAAAGATGTTCTGAGTGAAATAGAACTGTAACAAGCCGAACAGCATGAAAACTCCCGCCAATCCGAAACCAATGCTCCAGCCAACCTTTTCGCCCAGGTAACCACATAATAATATTCCAAAAAATGCACCTGCATTTACACCCATATAAAAAATGGTGTATGCACCATCTTTCTTTTCAGGATGATCTTTGTACATTAAAGATACTATTGAGGTCATGTTTGGTTGACCTAAAGTCATCAATAAAGCCCCAACAATTACAGCCCATCTAAATCCAATTAATTTATCTGCAAAGTAACCGCCAAGCATAGTGGACAGATATACCAGAGCGGTATATGATCCGAAAAGCGACATCGCATGTTCCCGTGGCCAGCCCCAGCCTGGATGATCTCCTAAAACAGATGCTGTAAAGAACATGACCAATAGGGCCCGCATACCATAGTAGGAAAATCTTTCCCACATTTCTGTGAAGAATAAAACAAACAGTCCAGCGGGATGCCCCAGCACTTTACTTTCAAAAAAGTTATTTGGCGTATCCAAATTTTTTGTATCCATTTTAGTTTTCTTGTGTGTTATTTATAGTAAGTTTAGTTAGTTCAAGTATATTAATCTAATGCTATATCAACCTGACATGCGTTTTATATCAGGATTTTATGTTTTGTTTCGGAGTTTTTTATGTTAGTTGATTGTGCTTTTCCCTCTTTTTGTAAAAATAAGCATCGCGCAAGATAGGCACATGATGGCAAACTCCCAAATTTTTAATTTCCATCAAAGGTGTATTAAATACACTTAAAGCTTCTTTATAGCCTTAATTTTCTTGTCTTTCGGATCTGAAAAAAGGTCGTCCATCTGGTTCGGCTCATTCTTTAATTCTATGTTTTCTACTAGCTTTAATCGTCCGTTTAATAGTTTATACGCATCAAAACTTAAATCGGATGCATAATATTCAAAATTTCCCATCATTTCTTCCGAAATAGGGGCCAGGTGATCAAATACAATCATATTAACGTTCTTATCGAGCGTTACCGTCATTGTATTTTGTTTGTTGTATTCAAAAACTATCCTGTTCCTGGTAGCTTTACTTTTGGCTTCTTCAAATACAGGCTTACCAAAAATGGGTTGTTGTTCCTTATTAAAAGAAAGCACATCAATCACCTTTTTAGAAGTTTTTAAACTATTTCCTTTCCAGCCTATTAATACGTAATAAGGTTGTTGACCATTCATAATAACCGGTATGATTTCATAATACCGGGCACCATACCAGTTTTTATTGCCATTAATTCCATTGGTGTCCTTAATATTAGCAGTATCATCAATAAGAGGAAACATTTTTAATTTTCCATCTTTTGTGGCTATTTGAATGGTGCCAAAAAAACGATAAGAACCATCATCAAGAGGCACATACCAGGAGAATATCCTGAACGAGTTATCAGGCGATTTAAGAATGGTAATTTTTTTTAATGAATCGAAAGGATAAAGAAAAGATCCCTGAGTTTTTAGGGAGTTGACCAATGTTTTTATAAAAGCCGCATTTTTAGTATACCGCTCAGAGTTGCTGGTCGCGTTAAATGTCTCATCACTAAGCCTGCTTAATGAATCCTGGAATTTATGCATTGCAGGACCATTGTTAAAAGCAAAACTATGCTGTGCCTTAAGCGTTGCTGTGGCGCAGCATAGTATCATTATGAGTATCAAAGGTTTTAACCTCTTTCGCATCTATTTAATCTTTTCTATAACTATTGCACTGGCACCACCGCCACCATTACATATTCCGGCTACGCCTATTTTTCCATTGTTTTGTGCCAGAACGGAAAGTAGTGTAACTACAATTCGTGCACCCGAGGCCCCCAGTGGGTGACCTAAGGAAACTGCTCCGCCATTTATGTTCACTTTTTCTTCATTAAGTCCAAGTTCCTTATTGTTTGCAAGTGAAACTACAGAAAATGCTTCGTTAATTTCGAAATAATCAACATCGGCAATGCTTTTGCCAGCTCTTTTTAATGCTAATGGAATTGCTTTAGATGGAGCAGTAGTAAACCATTCAGGTGCCTGTTGTGCATCAGCATAAGCCAGGATTTTGGCCAAGGGCTTTAATCCAAGTTCTTTTGCCTTATCAGCACTCATTAAAACAAGAGCTGCGGCGCCATCATTAAGTGTTGAAGCATTGGCCGCGGTAACGGTTCCATCTTTTTTAAATACCGGTTTTAAACCGGGTATTTTATCAAATTTAACAGCAAAGGGTTCTTCATCTTTAGAAACAAGTGTTATTTCGCCTTTGCGGTCTTTTATTTCTACCGGAATTATTTCTGAATCGAATTTTCCTTCAGTTTGTGCTGTTTGTGATCTTTTATAAGAGGTGATTGCAAAAGCATCCTGATCTTCTCTGCTGATTCCACATTCTGAAGCACATAATTCGGCGGCAGAACCCATGTGGTAATCGTTATAAACATCCCACAGGCCATCTTTAAGAAGGCCATCTGTAATCTGACCATGACCTAAACGGTAACCGGTGCGTGCTTTATCCAAATAGTAAGGAACATTGCTCATACTTTCCATTCCTCCGGCAACAATGATATCAATTTCTCCCAGTGCAATACTTTGAGCAGCAAGCATGATTGCTTTTGTGCCGGATGCACACACTTTATTAATTGTGGTGGCAGGAAGATCGGGCAGACCAGCGAATTTAGCTGCCTGTGTTGCAGGCGCCTGACCAATATTGGCTGATAAGACGTTGCCCATGTAAACTTCCTGAATATCTGAGGGCTTTAGTCCTGCTTTTTCCACTGCCGCTTTGATGGCCAAAGCGCCTAATTGGGTAGCAGAAAAGCTTGATAATGCACCTCCAAAGCTACCAATTGGAGTTCTGATAGCAGATACAATTACTACTTCTCTCATTTACTGTGTTTTAAGTTAGTTGAAAGCAAAGTTATATAATTACAGTCATTCAGTGGTTATAACTGACCATTTTTAACATTATTGATCTGTATCATTTTTGTTTAACCGTTTTCTCCTGTTGGATTTTACGGCCTGATTGAGCAAAAATTCTATCTGTCCGTTGGTGCTCCTAAACTCATCTCCGGCCCATTTCTCAATCTCTTTAAGTAGTTCAGGGTTTATTCTGAGAACAAAAGCTTTTTTATCTTTTTCAGACATATCTAATTGTTAATTATATAATGTCCCGGTATTAACAACGGGTTGAACATTACGGTCACCGCATAGCACTACCAGAAGATTACTAACCATAGCTGCTTTGCGTTCCTCATCCAATTCTACGATATTTTTTTCAGAAAGTCTATCCAAAGCCATTTCTACCATTCCAACTGCACCTTCCACAATAAGTTTCCTTGCAGCAATTACGGCTGTAGCTTGTTGGCGCTGTAACATTGCACTTGCAATTTCCTGGGCATAGGCAAGGTGAGAAATTCTGGCTTCAACAACCTCTATTCCTGCCCGCGACAATCTTTCGCTTAATTCGGCTTCAAGTAATGAGCTTACTTTTTCTGCACCGTCTTTTAAGGTAATTGTGGCCTCTTCATCTTCAAAATTATCATATGGAAAAATATTGGCCAAATGTCTAACGGCGGCTTCACTTTGTATTGTTACATACTGCAGGTAGTCTTCAACTGCAAATGTTGCCTTTGCAGTTTCCTTTATTTGCCAAACTACAACAGCTGCAATTTCAATTGGATTTCCAAGCTTATCATTTACTTTAATCTGATGCCCGTTTAGGTTTCTCGCTTTTAATGATACCTTTCTTTTAATGGTTAAAGGGTTAACCCAAAAGAAGCCATCGGTTTTAACTGTGCCTACATACTCGCCAAAAAGGGTGAGTACTTTAGCCTCATTTGGGTTGTTGATGATAAAGCCAGGCAGTATTAAAAAACCACAAATGGCTAAAATAACTTCTACAACTACAAAACTTTGAGCTGCCATTGCCAGTAATCCGCAAAATAATATGAGCGCAATAAATACAGCAATCATTCGAATGCCCGCAGGCGGAGTAATAATTTTTTCCTGATACATAATGATATTAATTTGATATCATAAAGTAAGCAATAATTTTCCATTAAAACAATAGTTAATTAGCAGGTATCCAGGTTGTTTTTTGTATATGAAGAGTCGAT
>NZ_JBFTIZ010000141.1:0-9939 GCF_056395165.1 Pedobacter sp. 10L46_2 | reverse complement strand
GTTTTGGTATCAATAATTATAAAGCTGAAAAATAGAAAGTAAGGTAGGACTTTAGTCATAGTGTATTTATTACACGACAAATTTATTTTTCTACCCCGAGCTCAAAGTATGCGCGTCAAACGATTTATTATGAAATTCAAATAATTGCCCCTTTTTTAAATTAATGACTTTACCATTACATTGAGTATCTGGTTGGATAAGGCAAAGTTTGAGGCAAACAATCCATAGAAGATTTAATCATCATATACTATTCTTGCTGAATCAAATCTGCGGTCGTAATTGAATACATCATAGATTAAACGGGCAAGTAGGATTTTGATTTCCAAAGCGTCTTTAAACTTATCAAAATGATATTGATATATCCATTGTTCGTCTTTGAGAATAAATCCGAGAGGTTTAATTTCTTTGCCATCTCCAAATATCCACCCATGATGATCATAGTAAGGGTCTTCATCGTAAAGCAATGTAATTTCAATGGTGTGATCTTTTAATGTAAATCTGGCGTATATATCCGGCCTGGATTTAAAATACAATTTGAAATTGCTCACTACCCCTTTAACCAAACGAAAAAGCGCGTCATCGATCTCCTGACTATCGTATGTCTGACTAACAGGCGCACGCTGCCATTCAAGGATTTTATTTTCTCCTTCCTGCAGGCGTTCTGCAAAAAAATCTGTTCCCAAGTGATCAAAGTATTTTTTATATTCTTCGCGGGTTAACATCTTAGTCATGTTTCTCGCTTTAGTTTTTTCTTCCGAAATAAGCCTGTAAAACGGATGCTGTATGTCCTTAAGGATATCGAGTGTTTTATTGATTTTTCTTAAGGCTTTGTTATGATAATGTGCATAGATATAGTCACCTTCTTCAACATACTCCGAAATCTGTTTTTCAAGTTCTACTTTCTCGATTTCATAAGCTTCAATTAATTCTTCAAGATCTGATTTCATACAAGGTCAGTTTTAAGATAAATATAGTTTTAAACAAGTTATAAAAGGAAGATTTATTCATCGTTATGACTATGTGGTGACCTGTGCGCGACTGACCTATCCTTATATTTGATATTTGGTTTTAACTCATCTAATCAATGAAGAAAATAGGATTTTTATCATTCGGACATTGGTCTGACCATCCCTCGTATCAAACTCGCAACGCTGGCGACACATTGCTTCAATCCATAGACCTTGCTGTTGCTGCGGAAGAAATAGGTTTGGACGGAGCCTATTTTAGGGTACACCATTTCGCACGGCAGCTGGCATCACCATTTCCGCTGCTTTCAGCTATTGGAGCGAAAACCAAGAAGATAGAAATTGGGACGGGCGTGATCGATATGCGCTATGAAAACCCGCTGTATATGGTAGAAGATGCCGGTGCTGCGGACCTGATTTCGGGTGGTCGCTTGCAACTTGGTATTAGTAGGGGTTCGCCCGAGCAGGTCATCGAAGGCTGGCGTTACTTCGGTTATCAACCTGAACAGGGAGAAACCGATGCAGATATGGGTCGTAAAAAAGCACTGGAGTTTTTGGATCGCTTAAAGGGTGACGGATTTGCCCAGCCAAATCCCAATCCTATGTTCCCGAACCCGCCGGGTCTGCTACGCCTGGAGCCACATTCCGACGGATTGCGGGACCGTATCTGGTGGGGAGCTGCCTCCAACGCAACCGCAGTTTGGGCTGCAGAGAATGGCATGTACCTGCAAAGCTCAACGCTGAAGTTTGATGAAAATGGTAAACCTTTCCACATCCAGCAGGCGGAACAGATCAGGCTGTATAAGGAAGCGTGGAACAAAGCCGGGCATCAGCGCGAGCCAAGGGTTTCAGTAAGCCGTTCGATCTTTGCGCTGGTAAACGATCAGGACAGGTATTATTTCGGACAGCAGGGAAAAGGATCAGATAGCTTTGGCTATATTGAAGCTGATAAACGGGCGATCTTTGGTAGGAGCTATGCAGCCGAACCTGATCAGCTCATCAAAGAGCTTGCTGCAGACGAAGCTATACAAGAAGCGGATACGCTGCTACTAACCATACCGAACACATTGGGCGTTGATTACAATATCCATGTGCTAGCTGCTATCCTGGAGCATGTTGCCCCAGCATTGGGTTGGCGATGAAACGTCATCTCGAATGAAGAGAGAGATCACTTGCTTAGGTATAGTTTGCTTCGCAACTACTTCATGGTCAAGAGATCTCTCTCTTCATTCGAAATGACGGGGATATTAAGCCGGAATTTTATCTTTTTTCTCTCGTATCCAGAAGCGATGCTGCGCAATCGCCTTAATAAAAGCTTCCGGTTTAAGATCTGTCAACAAGCCTGCTTTCGCATCGGCATCACCACTTTTCAATTTTGCTCCAACATAACTTTGGTTAATCAGTTCAATACCTTTGCCAGTTGCTGCAATGGCTTTGCAATGTTTATAGGCTTCATTTATAAAGTGAATAGCATCCGGTTCAGATAGTAGGGCTTTAATGCTTTTTTCTCCGCCTGGTACATATATTGCATCAAACACCACAGAAGTTCCCGTTAAGAAGCTCATGTCAATTTTGATTTCCTTACTAGCAGAGTCTTTAAGTGTACCATTTTTAGGTGCAACAACTTTAACAACTGCGCCTGCAGCAAGAAGTGCTTTTTTCATATTTCCAAAATCTGATGCATCAACACCATCAGCAGCCAGAAAAGCAATTTGTCTGGTCTTAATGCTGTCTTTTGAAGCATTTGCCATACTTAAGGCCGAAGATTTTTCAACTTCTGATTTTACTTTGATCGGTTTATAATCTGCCGGATTGGCATCAGCTCCAAGAATATGGTTAATCGGTTCTATCGGTTTCCCTGCTTTTAAACCTAAACTCTCTGCAACCGCATTTGCAAGAGGTATGCTTACCTGCGTTAAAAGATTCACCATACGCTGGCGGATTTCTACGCTTTCAACTTTGCCCAGTTCAAATTTAAATGCATCGGCAATGTGGTTTTGCTCTGGTTCCGACTGACTGTTATAGAACAAAGTTGCCTGGCTAAAGAAATCCATAAAGCTTTTACTCCTTGCTCTTACTTTATGTGCATCAATACGTTCTTCATAGGATGAAAATCCTCCCTCAGCTATTTTCGCCTGTGCAGGGCTACCATCGGCAATGGAATTTGGATGATAACTGCTCTTGCCTACGTTAATTTGCTGACGCATATGTCCATCTCGCTGATTGTTGTGTACCGTATTGACAGAACGGTTAATTGGGATTTCGTGGAAATTAGGACTTCCTAAACGGGATAATTGCGTATCCGTGTATGAGAATAAACGGCCCTGCAATAAAGGGTCATTAGTGAAATCTATGCCTGGAACCAGGTGACCGGGGTGGAAGGCAACCTGTTCAACCTCGGCAAAGAAATTATCAGGATTGCGATCTAATACCATTTTCCCAATCCTTTGTACAGGAACCAGCTCTTCAGGAATTAGTTTGGTTGGATCCAGCAAATCAAAACCAAACTTATGCTCATCTTCTTGCGGTATAATCTGAACGCCAAATTCCCATTCGGGAAAAGCGCCGCTTTCAATGGCATCGTGTAAATCCCGGCGGTGAAAATCAGGATCTTTACCAGATATTTTTAAAGCCTCATCCCAGGCAACTGAATGTACGCCCAGAAGGGGCTTCCAATGAAATTTTACAAAAAAAGATTTTCCTTTGGCATTAATAAAACGAAAAGTATGCACACCAAAGCCCTCTATCATCCGCAGACTCCTGGGGATTGCCCGGTCTGACATGGCCCACATAATCGTATGCATAGATTCAGGAGTTAGCGAAATAAAATCCCAAAAAGAATCGTGGGCGCTAGCCGCCTGAGGTATTTCATTATCAGGTTCAGGTTTAACCGAATGGATCAGATCAGGAAATTTTATTGCATCCTGGATAAAGAACACCGGGACATTGTTGCCAACCAAATCATAGTTACCTTCCTCTGTGTAAAACTTAACGGAGAATCCACGAATATCCCTTGCCAAATCAGTAGAGCCTCTAAATCCTGCAACGGTAGAAAACCGTACAAATACGGGCGTTTTAACCGATGGATCCTGTAGAAAGCCCGCCTTTGTGTATTCAGCCATAGATTTATAAACCTGGAAATAGCCATGCGCTCCGGAACCGCGAGCGTGTACTATCCTTTCTGGAATTCGCTCATGATCAAAATGTGTAATTTTCTCCCTCAGGATAAAATCTTCAAGTAATGATGGTCCGCGTGCTCCAGCTTTCAAAGAATTTGTGTCATCGTTGATTTTAAGACCTTGGTTGGTCGTCATGAACTCACCCTGATCAGAAGTGGTATCCAGTTTTTTCTTTTTCATACTCTTATTTGTTTATAGATAGATGTTGTTTTAAAAGCAGGAGTCCTTGTTCATTGCCTTGTTGTAAAGCAATTTCTAACGCATCCATGCCACGATTATCAGTAATCGTTATATCTGCACCATGTTTCAATAGTAATTGAGTTAGTTCATTGCGCCCAAACATAATGGCAAACATCAGGGCCGTTCCTCCATTCCCGTTCAGTGCATCGAGATTGATATGGGGATGACTGAGTAGAAGCTCGGCTATATCTGCATAGCCTTTAAAACATACACCCATTAATGCTGTATTACCACCTGTATCTTTGCCATTAACATCTGCTCCTGACTGTAATAGCAATTGGGCTGCAGCAAGTTGATGATTATAAGAAGCGATAATCAAGGGTGTATAACCCTTATCATCACGAACTTCAAGGTCGGTTTTTTGATCTATTATTTCTTGTAATAGTGGCAAATCGCCAGTTCTTGAAGCGTGAATTAAGGCTGATGTGATAGGATCCATGCTAGCATAACAACATCAATGGAGAATTGTTTAGTAGATAGGAGGCTGAGAACAGGATTGTGTTTAGATATAGTCGTAGACCAGTTCAAGTGAAGATTGTGGCAAAGCATTGCCCCTACAATAATACTACAGCCGTCTGTTAAGGTGTTGTTTTTTAGTTTGTTATCTTGGTTGGTAGCTGCCACGCTCTATTAAAGGGAGAAAATTATGCTATTTTTGAGAATGCCATGAAGCAATTTTGCCGATGCATTTAAAACCTCTTCTCTAAAAAATGATAAAACGCTTGAAATTTGTTTGCGCAAGTTTAATATTGCTTTTTGCATCTGCTTTTGCCATAAAGGCCCAACCCGTAATTCATGTTAATCAGGTCGCCTTTGATTTATCAGGGCCAAAGCAAGCCATTGTTGGTTTAGAGAGTGGCTTTTCAGAATTAAAAAAGTTCTCATTAATTAATGCTTCTGATCAAAAGATAAGTTTTAGTGCTACTCTTAAAGCTGCAGGATCTGTTGAGGAATGGTTTCCGAATCGTCAATTTTATACTGCGGATTTTTCCTCATTTAATAAACCCGGAAAATATAAGATCGATGTATTATTTAAAGGAAAGCATTATACATCGGCCAGTTTTGATATTGCCGCACAGGCACTTGCGGTTAATACCTTACCCAGCATTCTTAACTATTATAAAAAGCAACGCGCCAATACTCCTCAGGAAATAGAGGCCGATAAAAAGATGTTGCTTTATGGCAGTGAGAAGAGGGTAGATGTGCATGGAGGCTGGGGTGATGCGTCTGGAGATATCAGTAAATATTTTTCTCATTTGGCATACGCGAATTTTATGTTGCCACAGCAAATCCCTTTGGTTACCTGGTCGATGATTAATGCTACCGAGAAAATCCCGGCATTGCTGGATAGACTGAAACTCAAAGAGGACCTGAAAACAGAAGCCTTATGGGGTGCCGACTATTTGATGCGTTCTTTATCTGAGGAGGGGTACTTTTACATGACTGTATTTAGCTACTTTAAGCCAGATGCAAGTGCCCGAAGAATTGTAGGACTGGAGGCAAACAGTGTTACTACGGCAGATTATCAATGCGCATTTAGAGAAGGAGGGGGCATGGCAATTGCTTCGTTAGCCCGCATTTCTAGATGGAGCAAGAATGGTGATTATCAAGCTAAAGAATACCTGAAAGCTGCAGAAATTGCATATGCACATTTGACGGTAAATAATTTGAAATATGCTGATGATGGGAAAGAGAACATCATTGATGATTATTGCGCATTAATGGCCGCTACGGAATTGTGGGTAGCTACAGATAGTTCCTATTACAGAGACGAGGCGCGTAAAAGAGCTTCAAATTTAAGTTCCAGAATAACCGATAAGGGATATTTTATCGCAGATGATAAAGATAGACCATTTTGGCATGCTGCCGATGCGGGATTGCCGGTAGTTGCTTTGGTCCGTTATCTTGATATGGAAAAAGAAGAGGGGTACAGAACACAAACCCTCGCTGTAATTAAGAAAGCTATTGATGGCAATTTAAAGATTGCCAAATCTGTTAATAATCCGTTTGGATATGCACGTCAGTATTTTAAACTTAACGGCAAAGTGCGGGAAGGGTTTTTTATACCTCATGAAAATGAAACAGGCTGGTGGTGGCAGGGAGAAAATGCAAGACTGGGTTCTTTAGCCACTGCGTCATTGCTAGGTGGCCGACTCATTTACCCCGAAAAAAGTGGCTGGGGAGTAAGAAAGGATATTGAACTTTATGCTGAGCAGCAACTTTCATGGATTTTGGGCAGCAACCCTTATTCAATGTGTTTTATGTATGGCTTTGGCGAAAAAAATGTACCCTATATGGCTGCCTTGTTTGGGCACGGATCTCAAAAAGGAGGGATTTCTAATGGTATCACCGGAAAAGATGGAAATGCTGATGGCAGTGGTATAGATTTTAAAGCAGAAGCCGGCGGAAATGAATGGCGCTGGACAGAACAATGGATACCTCATGCAGCATGGTTTTTACAGGCATTAACCGCAATAGAAGCCGTAAAAGAGCCTGAAATTGAACAGCCGCTGTTTAGGGTTTTGGCGTTGGCCGAAAATGGAGGGCATCATATTGCTTTTACTAAAGCAGTACGCCCATGGCTAGATGAATTTTCAAAAAAGAATCATTTTGTAATTGATTATGTTGACAATACTGATAAAATTGATGATGCTTTTTTAAAAAAATATAAGCTGGTTATTCAACTGGATTACCCTCCTTATGCCTGGAAACCCAAAGCCGTTAAGGCCTTTGAAGATTACATCAATAATGGGAAAGGTGGATGGTTGGGATTTCATCATGCCACTTTACTCGGTGAGTTCGATGGGTATCCAATGTGGAACTGGTTTTCCGATTTCATGGGAACCATAAGGTTCCAGAACTATATCGCAGACTTTGCTTCGGCCAATGTGAGGATAGAGGAAAAAACACATCCTGTGATGAAAGGAGTAACCCCATTATTTAAAGTGGATAAAGAAGAATGGTATACTTATAATAAAAGCCCAAGGTCAAATGTACATGTATTGGCCAATGTAGATGAAGCCAGTTATCAGCCAGATTCCAAAATAAAAATGGGCGACCACCCCGTGGTATGGGTAAACACAAAAGTTAAGGCAAGGAATGTTTATATTTTTATGGGGCACTCGCCAGACTTGCTTCTAAACAATAATTGGAAGAGAATGGTAAATAATGCGATATTATGGACTGCAGGCCAAGGTAATTAGTGCAATAGTAGTGATGGAATAGATTATCTTTTCTATTTTTACGAAAGACTAAGTATTTATATGCCAATAACAAAGAGATTTGTACCACTACTTTTATTATTTATATGTTGTTGTCAATTTGCTTTTTCTCAAAATAAATTTACGATTAGCGGTATAGTTACCGATTCCGGAACCGGTGAAACATTAATAGGTGCCAGTGTTAAGCTTACCGGTTCAACAACCATTGGTGCTGGAACTAATGCATATGGATTTTATTCTTTGAGTGCAACAGAAGGGATTTATGAGCTTTCAATAAGTTTTATTGGTTATAAAACGGTTAAACAATCAATTACAATTTCACGGAACGTCAGGCAGAACTTTGTTCTTTCAGAAGATAATCAGTTAAACGAGGTGGTTATTTCCGCCGAAAAGAAAAATGATAATGTGAGCAGTCCGCAAATGGGCCTTCAGAGAATCAATATCAGAGAAATTAACAATGTGCCTGTTTTGCTTGGAGAACGTGATGTGCTTAAAACGTTGCAATTGCTGCCCGGAATTAAATCGGCAGGAGAGGGCAATAGTGGATTCTATGTTAGGGGTGGATCTACCGATCAGAATTTAATATTACTGGATGAAGCCCCGGTATATAATGCTTCGCACTTGCTTGGATTCTTTTCGACTTTCAATTCTGATGCGATTAAAGATGTAAGTGTTTATAAGGGAGGAATGCCTGCACAATATGGCGGCAGATTGGCTTCTGTACTGGATATTAAGATGAATGATGGAAATCGTAAGGATTATACGGCAGAGGGTGGTATAGGTTTGATCTCATCTAGGTTAAAGGTAGAAGGACCAATTGTTAAGGATAAAGGTTCATTTATGATTAGTGCCCGCAGAACCTACCTCGATGCTTTTTTAGCCTTGTCGCCAGATAGTTCGATAAACGGCAATACGCTTTATTTTTATGATGTAAATGCCAAAGCAAATTACCAGTTAAATGAGAAGAACACCTTGTACTTGTCGGGTTATTTTGGACGCGATAAACTTGGAATATCAGAGGCTTTTGGTTTTAATTGGGGTAATGCTACGTTTACCCTGCGCTGGAACCACCTGTATAGCGACAGATTGTTTTCAAATACTTCCCTGATTTATAGCAACTATAACTATGTAATTCAGAATTTTATGGAAGACAATGATTTTCAAGTGAACTCTTCTATTAAAGATTTTAATTTAAAACAAGACTTTGAATACAGTTTAAGTAGTAGTCACAGTTTAAAGTTTGGTGTAAATGCCATTCATCATACCATTGCACCGGGCAAACTTACTGCAAGCGAGTCGTCGAGTGTAAATGCAACCACCTACGAAAACCGCAAAGGACTGGAGCTTGCTGCCTACTTATCGGATGAATGGGCTGTTAACGAAAAGATGAACCTGGCTTACGGACTTAGGTTAAGCGGGTTCTCTTTATTAGGGGCAGGTAACTTTAAAACATATGATGCAGATGGAAATACCACCAGTACAACATCATATAAAGCGGGCGAGGTGGTAGAAAATTATTTTAATCTGGAACCAAGAATTTCTGCTAGCTATCAGTTAACACCCTCAAGCTCTTTAAAAACCGCATATACCAGGAATATTCAAAATATCCATCTGATGTCTAATTCAACATCAACATCTCCAACTGATCTTTATATCATGAACAGCAACAATGTTAAACCAGAAATTGCGGATCAGATTGCTGCAGGTTATTTCAGAAACTTTAGCGACAATAATTATGAGTTTTCAGCGGAGTTGTACTATAAATGGATGCAAAATCAGATAGAATATAGAAGTGGAACTGATCTTAGAGGGAATGGAAATGTTGAGGCTGACTTACTTTTTGGTGATGGCAGGGCTTATGGTATTGAACTTTTTTTAAAGAAAAGATTTGGCAAGTTTAATGGATGGATTGGTTATACCTGGTCCAGAACACAACGCCAATTTGATGCAATAAATGATGGGAAATGGTTTTATGCGAAACAAGACAGGACGCACGATTTATCACTTGTTGGGATTTATAAGGCCGGATCCAGGTGGACCTTTTCTTCGGTTTTTGTTTACAATACAGGCAATGCAGTTACTTATCCAAGTGGTAAATATCAAATAAATGGCCGTACAGCATTTTATTACACAGAAAAAAATGGCTACCGTACGCCCGCGTATCATCGTTTAGATCTTTCTGCTACACTTGAAGGAAAACCTGGGAGGAAGCTTCAGTCGAGCTGGTCATTTGGCATTTATAATGTATACAATCGCCATAATGCATTTTCAATTGATTTTAAGGATAATCCTGATGATGTTTCCACAACGCAGGTAGTACGTACAACTTTGTTT
>NZ_JBFTIZ010000140.1:0-9982 GCF_056395165.1 Pedobacter sp. 10L46_2 | reverse complement strand
GGTCATCAGCAGCGCCGTATTACATTTTGCAGAAAACCAGGGTCAGTTTGATCGTATGCTCAGGTCAATGTGGAGGGTGCTTAAACCCGGCGGGTATTTTTTCTGTCGGCTGGCCTCAGAAATTGGCATCGAATCATTGGTCAGGTTCATCGGTAATGGGAGGTATATTCTTCCCGACGGATCGGAACGCTTCCTGGTCAATCAGCAGATGCTGCTTAGATTGACCAGCCAAATTGGTGGGGAGCTTCACGAACCCATAAAAACTACCAATGTTCAGAACCTGAGAAGTATGACTACCTGGTGTGTGCGTAAAGCCAGGTCCACTGATTAGTGATCAGTACAGCAAGTTTAGGGTGGGTTTTTTACCTTCGATGCCGCTGCTTTGATGTTATCTTGTGAAAATTTCTTTGTTCCAGGTTTGGGGGAGTATAGATTTGGTGAGGTAAATCAGTCTGTTGTTCTTAAAGATGATTTCGCTGTATGGTGCACGGTGATCGGTTTCTTCGGGCATGATGAGTTTCCCGTTCTTTAAGAATGCTTTATAAATGTCGCCGCTTTCCGGCTTTTGGATTCTGTCTGTCCAGTCGGTAATCATTGCATAACCCTGTCGGAATGATATTTTCAGGCGTCTGGTATTTTTTTTATTTTCCCAAAGCCCTTCAAATTGCTTTTGTGTCCGTTTTTCTATAGTCGGATCTTGTGCCTGGGAATGTAAAGCTGCCAGTAAAAAAATAGTGTTAGGAGCGTTCTGACGATTCCTGCCATATTATTTCTGTTGGTTGATCTTAATAAATGGTTATAAAAGTCAGGCAAACTTTGAAGATACTAAAAAATGTGCTTGGTGAGGTTATTCGCCACAATAGTAAATGTATCAGGAAAAAATATAACATGCCGGTTCCAAAAGGCGAACAGCAAAATTTTAAAAAGTATACTTAACCAATTTAAAAGTAGGATTGAAGCGTGCCGCTTTGAAGGGGTGCCATCCGTCAGCTAAAATTTGCTTTTTTATCTCAAATCAGACAAGCTGATTACAATAAAATGCGATCAGGGATGAAAATCCGGGAAAATATCCCCATATTAAATTTCCGAATTTAACTTAAATAAGATGATGAGAAAGATCTGGATTGGCCTGTTATCTCTGCTGATGGCTGTTGGCGGTGCAAAAGCGCAGTTTATCGCAAACCCTTTGCCCATTCCTTTTGGAGATCCTTATGTAATGTATGACCAGGGGAAATACTATATGTACGGCACCGGAGGCGACGTAAAAAACGGATTTGGCGCCTATTCATCGAGTAATTTAAAAGAATGGAAATTTGAAGGACAGGTTTATCATCACGATAATCCCAATGGCTGGGGCATACATTCCTTTTGGGCGCCTGAGGTGTACAAGAAAGGTGGTAAGTATTATATGTTATATAGCGCCCAGTGGAAGCAAAATCCCAATCAGGAAAAAGAAAATTTCAAGATCGGAGTAGCCGTTTCAGATAAACCGACCGGCCCTTTTATCGACCTGAATGACCGCCCCATCTTTGATCCGGGGTACCCGATTATCGATGCCAATTTGCTGGTTGAAAATGGTAAAATCTATTTATACTATTCCAGATGCTGCTATAAGCACCCGGTGGCTAGTGAGGTCGCGCAGTGGGCGAAAAAAAGGGGATGGTATAATGAGGTGGAAGAAAGCTGGGTGTATGGGGTAGAGCTGAAAACGGATTTTTCGGGCACCATAGGGGCGCCTGTGCTGCTGCTGCGTCCACCAGTTAAAATGGGCAGCATCAAAGAGGAGTGGGAAAGCCGTTCGGTAACTGCAAAGGAAGTAAACCGAAGATGGACCGAAGGCTCTTACATCTTTAAAAAAGATAAAATTTATTACATGATGTACTCGGCAAATAACTTTGACGGGCAGAATTATGCCATAGGTTATGCTACCTCAAAAAGTCCTTTAGGGCCATTTAAAAAGGCGGATAACAATCCTGTTTTACAGAGAAGTGGAAAGGTAAGCGGAACCGGGCACAACAGCATAACCTATACGCCTGACGGCAAGCAGATGCTTTGCGTGTATCATGGGCGTACTGAGGCCACAGGACATCAAAGACTGGTATTCATTGACAAAATGGAGGTTGCCAAAGATGGTAGGTTAATGGTGCATGGACCGACTTTGAAAGATTAGCCGTTAAAACTCGGGGTCAGCACATTTGTTTGGGTTTGATCGCTAATTTCGCAGGGATTTAGTAAATTAGGTATAGTCAATTCATGTTTATATTATGGATACGCACAATTTTAAATTCATTAAAAGATCAAAGGCTAAACCCACTCATCTAGTAGCCTATCAGCCCTTTGACGGATATGAGGCTTATTATCAACCTAAAAAGAATCGACATCTGTTTACCATTTATGACCCTGTCAAAGAACTCTATCATACCTTCGAACACAATGGGACATCTACCAGATTCAGAGATATTGTTAAGGATTTAATGTATATAGTAAGAAATGTAATCAGGCAACCGGAAAGGTACAGGTAAACCTGTTTCAATTCGTAATTTTGTAATTTAAGGCAATCCATGAAAATTAATTAAATCTTCCTGGAGTTACGCTGACTGGTTTTGGAATGATTCCGTTGTTGCTGTCTTTATTAAAAGCTGAAAAAATATTCTGTAAAAGCCGGATTGACACTTCCAGCCGCTTCCCTGGCCTAATGTCATTTATGTTGTGTAGCCAAATTAGGCTTCCCGTGTAGCACTTGTATAATTTAGGCATTTGATTGCCTGGGACTGTAACCAATCGTAAATAGTTTTAAAGTAACAGACTTCACAACCAGATATTGAAAAATCATAAGTAACGCTTATGTACGATGAAGGTTGTTGCCAGAAGCTTTTGATTGGCACAAGATAAAAGATACTCCGAGTCCATTGCGTATACCTGTTCAACCATTTCTGGTCTGTTGGCATGTGGGATAATTTCAAATGCTGATTCGTCCAAGTACTCATACATGTCTGCATTAATGGTAATGATAGCCACATAGTGATAGCCTGTTCTTTTCCATTCCTGGTAAATATCTATGTCAAATTCGTAATAACCATTCCTGAGCTCGTTCATGCCTGTAAAGTAAGTTTTTATTTGTCAAATTACATGGTAATTAACGATCTTCTTTGTACACGTGATTTTGCGAAGAATGACCAATGTTGTTCCGGGCCTGCAACAAATTTCAGGATTTCCGAACTTATGTCAGGATAAACTATTATTGCTTTAATTTTTTTATTATGATCCCATTCCTCTGCGAGATCAATAGTAAGATGACAATAATGGTGATTCCCAACAAAGGCGCATGTGGGCGGGTAATTTATATAGAAATATTGCTTTATGACATTAGACTTTCACCATTCGATAGGTTTGTTAAAATAAAAGAGGATAAACGAAATTAAATCGTTTATCTTATTGATATTTTACAATGGATATTCAAGCAGCGTTAAGCGCACTATCTAACCAGCGCTGACTCATCAGCTCCTGGTAGGTCTTTTGAAAGACTATAAACGACCAAATGATAAGATATTGTTTTTTTAAGCAGACGGTCTGATCGAACCGGCCAAAAAAGACTTTATACTGCAGGTAGGTACCTAGGTTCTGGACGACCTGAAAGCGCACTGCTCGCCAACCACATACTTGGACCAAGCTACCTTTCAATGGAAAATGCGTTCGCCCATAACGGGCTAATTCCAGAGAAGGTTTTTGTGGTCACTTCAATCACTACAAAAACATCGAGGAAATTTCGAACCAAAAGTGGACTGTGATACCTATACTAAAAGGCAGGAGTAACCGACCTAACAAACTTTCTATTAAGGACTGGTTTAATTTTTTAAATTATGCAGGTTTTTTAAACTATACTTTATGAAAATAACAGAAGAATTCGCGCTGGAATTTGCGCAGGAATGGATCAGTGCTTTTAACGCGCATGACCTGGAAAGGGTGTTAAGTCATTACTCAGCGGATTTTGTCATTAAATCTCCGGTGGCAGCCCGTCTGTTGGATCTGCAGGATGGTGTCGTTTCGGGAAAGGAAGCTGTCAGGGCTTACTGGATCCGTGCACTGGAGAAAATGCCAGACCTGCATTTTGAGCTACTGGATGTTTTAGTCGGTACCGATGGACTGACTTTATACTACCTGAATACTGGTTCAGGTAAAAAAACAGCAGAGGTGATGACTTTTAACGGGCAGGGGTTGGTATGCCAGGTTGCTGCATATTACGGGTAATTTTTTGTTTTGGTGCAGAATCCTGCTCAAATTTTATCCCTGAGGTAATTCAAGAATTATCGCTTTTGGGATCAGATTCTTTTTTGACTGTTTCCATGTCCTGGTGCTCGAAGGTGAGATTGACAGATCGCTCTGCTTTCGGACGTGTTTGGTGAAGGGTGTTCCTGGGTATGGTAAAAAGCTGACCGGGATAGAGTTCAATTATCTGGTCTTCCAGTTCTATAACCAATATTCCTTCTACCCCAAGGAAACTTTCATCCGAATTAGGATGAAAGTGCCAGTAATAGGGCTGGGTCATGATGCTTAGCCGCACCACATGGTCGTTTACCAGACTGATTGGCAGGTTGCTGTAATCTTCGGTTATCGTTTGGCCGAGTTGGGCGGGGTTGAGCAGTGTCAGGGATTTCATAAGTATATCTTTTTCTAATTAACGATGGTTATTCAGGTAGCGGGTACGTATGATCTCCAGGTGATGAAGTTCATGGCCTGCAATATGGTAGGCCAGGGCGCTGATGGTGACTGGGATTCCATAAAGTAATCCGGTATAGGTTAAACTTTTCTCGGGCATGCTTTGGAGTAGGCTTATGGTGGCTTTTCTCTGGCTGGCGAATTCGTCCAGCAGGTCTTTGATGTTTCTGCTGTCGGCGCCGGATGTCTTTACATAGACTTCTGCGTCGAATCCTTCCATCGGAGTCTGATCATTTCTTGCGGTGCGTAGGATCCGGTAGCTGTATATGCGTTCCATATCGGTCATGTGCAGCAGGGTTTCCTTGATGCTGTATTTGCCGGGTGCATAGCGGAAAAGAAGCTGCGCTTCGGTTAAATATTGTAGCTGGGCAAAGGTTTTTTTGATGTTTTCTTGCAGATGATGGAACAGATCGTGATCGGGTATGAGTCTGGCTAGGGGCGGTTCCTCTTTGAGTAGCTGCTGGTCAGTAGGAGGGGGAATGATTTTCATAGTATTTTTTCTTGTTATTTTCGGCTTTTCACGCATTTGATATAAGCCCTTTGGGTCTGGTGTTCACTCGGATAGGGATAACGCACGAGCGCATCTTTGATTTCAAATCCGGCATCTTTCAGGCTTTGGATGACCTGGTCCGGGTCAAACATATAGAAGTCGATGTCTACTTTTTCATCGAACCATTCGTCCAGGTGAATGAACTTATCCCCGCAATGGAAGGACAGGAGAAATTGAGCCTTTGGTTTGAGGATTTTATGGACTTGTGTGAATACCTGTGGCAGCTGATCCGGATAGAAATGGACGATGGCATAAAACGCGATGGCGGATCCGTAGGTGTTTTCGGGTAGAGTGAGGGTCAGCAGGTCTCCGGTTTGGAAGTCGATGTCCGGGTGCAGTTTTTTGGCCTGGCTGATCATTTCCGGGCTGAGGTCTAGCCCGGTAATTTCGGTTTGCCCGGCGTCTTTTAGAAACCTGGTGGTTTGTCCCGGCCCACATCCCAGATCGATCAGGGTGCCTTTTCTTTTGTTGTCTTTGGCAAAGGCTTCCAGCAGTAATCTGTCCAGTGGCTTTTCTTGCAACTCATCTTTGAACTGAACGGCATATTTTTTGGCAACCTTATCGTAGATGGCTGCTATGGAGGTTTTCGGTTTGGCCATGGTCATTTTTTCTTTTTGCCTATCTTAAATATAAACCTTCTAATGGGATGCTTTGTTTTTTCGAGAGTGTTCATTTAAAAACGAGATTTATGCATATCATTTTAGGAGGTACCGGAAATATCGGATCTGTTTTGGCTGCCAGGCTGTTGGAACGGGGAGAAAAAGTGACGATTGTTTCTCATGATGAGAAAAAGAAAAAAGAATGGGAGGATAAAGGAGCGCAGGTGGCGGTGGTCAATGTGCTGGAGGTGGATAAATTGCGGAAGGTGTTTGATACCGGGGAACGTTTGTTTTTATTGAACCCGCCTGCTGATCCTTCTACCGACACGGTTAAAGAGGAGGAGAAAACTGTAACGGCGATCCTTGCTGCTTTGCAGGGGTCTAAAATTCAGAAGGTGGTCGCGGAATCTACGTATGGGGCCCAGCCGGGTAAAGGGATTGGAGATCTGGGGGTTTTATATGAGATGGAGCAGTCATTAAGTAGGATCGGTATTCCTGCGAGCGTGATGCATGGGGCTTATTATATGAGCAATTGGATTTTTTCGACGGATCAGGCTCGGGAAACGGGAAAGTTATATAGTTTTTACCCGGCGGATTTTAAATTGCCGATGGTGTCGCCTGCAGACATTGGGGAGTTTGGAGCTGGTCTGATGTTGGAACCTTTGGAAAAAACGGATAGTTATTACATTGAGGGGCCCGAAGCATATTCACCTGGTGATGTGGCCGAGGCTTTTGCTGAAGCATTGCGTAAACCGGTGGAGGTTGCGGTTGTTCCTGAGGCAGAGTGGGTATCGTATTTGCAAAAGGGTGGTTTTTCTTTGGAAGCAGCGGAGTCTATGGCGACGATGACCAAGCTGACGCTGGAACAGGATTATAAGATGCCTGTCAGCCCGGTAAAGGGAAAGACCACGCTGAAGGAGTTTATCAAAGGGGTTGTGAATGGTAGTTAGCTGGTACTTGATGATGTAAAGATACGGATTTGCAAAATAGTACTCATTATTTTGCAAAGTGCACACACCTGCATAAAAATCACGAAAATATTTGCAGAATATTGGTTAGTAATTCTCTGTTGCTTTTGTTCTCACCTAATAAAAATCTGAAATGATGGCATCAATAGAATTAATTACTGAATGCCGATCATCTCTTGTTGAGAGGTTTTCTGTTTGGATATTTGCTGCTCTTCTTTTGCTTTAATCTTCTTATCAATTAATTTACCGTATAGGCTGTTCTTTGGACCATCAGACAGCTTGTGGTAGGATGATTTTATGAGCTCATAAGTGAATTAAGTGTTCATTAAAGCTTGCTGGTGATTAAAGCCGTAGGGTCCTCTAACATATAGACGAGAATCATGATCAATGTTAGTTCCTGCAAAAATAATACAAAGGAACCACTGAGATAATAAGCTTGTATCGATTTAAAACACAGTTATTTACAAAAAAAGAAATTGCTTGTCTGTTATCTTTTTCACCACCAAAATTGGGGAAGAAATACACACCTTATTTATTGTTTTGTGAAATAGGCATGAAAATACTGGTTGCCATATAAAGGCACAATTTGCTCCGGCCTACCTTTAAAAAACTCATCCCACGCCAGTTTAACTCCAGGGTTGGCATCATGCCCCGGGCCGTTGATTTTGGGGTCGTTATAGTCCATCAGTACGCATATCGATCCTGGCGACATTTTAGGGTAAATCTGACCGAGGCAGAATAACATAATTTCCTTATGCTGCAGCTTATCGCCGCCATGGCCGCAATCAATATGTGCAAAAGCTATCTTTTCGGGTAGTTGGTCTGGTAAAGTCTGTTCAAAATAACCCTTGTGCAGTTCAGGTAGTCTGAGTTTAGCCTGGCTAAAACCTTCCTTCAAAACATCTTCTACATTTCTTTTCTCCGCAAACTTAATTTCAAAGGAGTCATAAAGGTGGAGCTTTTTATCAGAATGGTTCTGTTCAATAACTTTCCCAAAAAGCAGCGCGCACTGTCCGGAAAAACACCCCAATTCCACCACATCACCCGCTATACCATTCTGTATTACCGTATTCAGTAGATGATAGTAATTGATTCGCTGTTCAATTGTATTCATGTCTACAGTGGTATCTATAGGGCTAATCACCAGGCCAAGCTTTAGCTTCCTGAAAGCCTTGTTCAAAACCTTCACAAGTTTTAAAAGCGATGGGTTAGGTCTTACTTTGGTATAAGGTGGTTGGATAATAAAATAGTTGTCCATAAATTCAGTTGTTTGATCAGTCCGGATTTTAAATTACAGAATATTTTTATTTTATGGGACCAATAAGCATAATTTTAAACTCTAACTCCCTATAAGTTCATTCTTTTCTCTGAAAAAGTTACCTATGTGAAGATCGATACTATTTCGATGTACATTCAAATTGATACATTAACGAATACATTATCCTGGAAGCTAAAAGACAGTTGCTTGCCACATCTAGTCAGGTCAGCCAGATAGCCTGTTACCTGGGTTATGAAGATATTTCCTATTTTATCAGATTTTTCAAAAAGCATACCGGCACTTCGCCCGAGGCATTCTGAAAAAAAAATCAAATAAGTCCTATTCAACTTCATTTTTGTCCTATCCCGCAGGCTACAATCGAAATTACCTTTGATAAGTATTCAAAAAAGTAATTTGTATGAAAACAAAAATGAAACTAATTGCAGCGTTAAAGAGATGGGTTGTGGTCTATCCGTCAATCACGTTGCCTCTATATTTATTGGGGGAAAGCCCCCTGGTATTGCCTTTGACCCCCACACATGTTGTAGAGGGCAACACGATAACCTGTAACCAAGAAAGCGGTTGAAACAACTTCAACCGCTTTCTCTTTTCTCAATAGGTGACTATTTACTCACTATTGGTGTGGCATAGCTGTCATATTCTTTTATGATAAAACCTGTTTTTTTCAGGCCTGGCAGAAATTGATTTGCCTGTCCTACAATAACTACTCTGGAATTATCATGGTTGAAGTACTTTTTACTTACACGCAAAATATCCGCTGCAGTAACTGCATTGAGTTTTTGCAGGTATGTACGGTAGAAATCTTTTGGAAGTTTGTTGATCAGAATGTTGCTGGCAAAACCTGCACTTCGCGCTGGATTTTCAAGCCCCAGGGCAAAAGAACCGTTGTATAAGTTTTTCGCATTCTGAAGGATTTCCGGGCTGACTCTTTCGTTACGCATGATTGTGATCTCTTTTAAAAATTCGACTACAGCACTATCCACTTTTTCATTTCTTACTGAAGCTGTAGCACTGAAAGTTGATTGTCCTCTTCCTGAGCCGGTTCTCGAATAGGCTCCGTATGTAAAGCCGTGTTTTTCTCTCAGATTTCTAAAAAGCTTTGCATCAGCTCCACCCCCTAGAATCTGATTGGCAAGCAATACTGCGTGATAATCCGGACTGCTCATTGGAAGCTCAATAAGATTGGTTACCGTGAGCTCAGACTGAACTGCGTTAGGTACATCCACAACATCTACTTCTGTTTTAGCAGGGTTACTAACTTTATCCAAAACAGGGAAGGTCAGAACAGATCCTCTCCAGTCTCCAAATGCTTTTAAGGCCAATGCTTTTGCAGCTTCCGGTTTAATGTCGCCGACAAAAGTCAGGTAACCTCTTGAAGGAGTTACATATTTTTTATAAGCAACTTTAATATCCTCCAGCGTGATGGTTTGAATGCTTTGCGCTGTTTCAAACTCTCCAAAGGGGTGCTTCAAACCAAATGATATTGCATTAACTACTCGGCCTGAAATTGCAGTAGTGCTTCGTTCGGTGGATTTTAAATTGGTAAGGCTTTGTGATTTTAGCTTGTCAAATGAACCTTCAGGAAAAGCAGGATTCCTCAGGGCATCTGCCATTAACAGAAAGGCATTACTGAAATAGCGGGTTAGGGCAGAGACTTGACCGCCACCTGAGGTAAGCGCTACTTCTGCGCCCATTTGGTCTACAGCTTCATCAAACTGTGCCTTCGTTTTTGTAACTGTTCCTTCATTCAACATGCCGCCCAGTAATCCGATAACTCCGGCTTTTGAACCTTCAGTAATGGGGCCGGCATCAATACTGTAACTTGCTGAAACCTTTGGTAATTTATGATTTTCTACGACCAGAACGGTGA
>NZ_JBFTIZ010000139.1:0-9997 GCF_056395165.1 Pedobacter sp. 10L46_2 | reverse complement strand
CCATAGAACTGCCCATTTGGGTTGCGCACCGGCTGATATGGGAACTGGCGGGTAACATTGGTCAGCGCATTTCCAAGCATAGTTGGTGTAATGGTAGACTTATTCTCAAAACTGGTTCTTGTTTCAAAGTTGAACTTAGGGGTCAGTCGAAAATCATAGTTGAGTCGAAGGTTATACCTTTCCGAATTGTTTTCTCCGAACCGGAGTGATCCTTCATCTTTATTGTAGCCCATAGATACTACATAATTATTGTTTTCCCCGCCACCTGATATGGAAAGGTTATGTAGTTGCTGAGTAGAATTTTTATAGATTTCTTTGTTCCAGTCCGTATAACCATAAAAACCAGGATAGCTAGTGATTCCATAATTCCAGCCACCATCAAGTTCTGGTGCTGCATTGGCCCTGATTTTATCAAATACCTCTTGTGGAAACCCATTGATACCAGCGTTACGAAGGCCCTCATCCATAAATTCAGCATATTCCAGCGTGTTCTGAATCTTCCTAAGGTAAGTCGGCGTTTTCAGACCTACTGTACCACTATAGGTAATTTCCGGTTTTCCGCTTTTTCCTTTTTTTGTGGTTACAATGATCACTCCATCTGCCGCGCGCGCGCCGTAAATGGCCGCAGAAGCATCTTTTAGCACAGAGATTTCAGCAATGTCATTTGGATTGATGTTATCAATATCACCAGGGATACCGTCAATCAACATCAGAGGATTACTTTCGTTTACTGAAGAATAGCCACGGATTTTAATGCCGTAGCTTTGATTTCCAGGTTGTCCGCTACCCTTAGTAATTGTCAATCCGGGTACAGTACCCTGCAATGCATCCAGGCTATTGTTAAGCGGGCGATTCTCAAATACATCAGACTTGACCGTTGAAATGGCACCAGTGATTGCCCCTTTAACTCTTGTACCATAGCCCACAACAACAACCTCATTCAGGCTGGTGTTCATCTTACTCATTTTAATCTCGATAGATTGTTGACCGCTAATGGATATCTTTTCGGTACGATAACCTAAATAGGAAATCACCAAAACAAAATTTGGCTCGGGATGGCTGATGGTAAAATTACCATCCTTATCAGTTACCGCCCCTGTCTTTGTTCCTTCAACCATGATTGACACCCCTATCAGCGTTTCATTTGTGGCAGAATCCCTGACAACCCCCTTAAGCACCTGCCATTTTTCAACAGCTGGCCAGAGCGTATTATCCCAACGCCTTTTAGCTGTAATCAGTACCGTTTTATTTCTGATTTTATAGTCAAACGGTTGTTTTTCAAAACAAAGATCCAGAACCTTTTTCAGATCGAGATTTTTAATATCCAGAGTAACCGGTTTAGCATTTTTTAGCGTGGCATTGTTGTAAAGGAAATCAAAATCTGTCTGCTTCTTAAGCTCGGAGATGACATCCGTTATCTGTGCGTTCTGAACAGATATACTTATTTTCTGCGCAAAGCTTTCGGCCCTGAGCTGAAAAACACTAAAAAACAATAACATATAGGTTAGTCTCATCTTTAGGGATATTAGTCGAAACATACAGGAATCCCTCCTGAAAACTATTTCAGTATTTTTTTTATACATTTGGTTGGTTGGTTTTTTAAATTATTCGTTTAGTTTGATCAGACCTCCGCTCCAGTTCACTCTGGCATACCAAGGGCGGCTCAAACGTCCTTGGTTCTTGGTGTCCTAATTTTTCATTAGTAATTACACATCTTACTCCTTTCTTTAGCTTTAGTTATATAAAATTTATTGGCTACTACTGACAATGATATTTCGGTTGGTAACCTGAAAACGGACACCCCCAAGTTCCTGTAGGTTTGCAAGGAGCTCAGACAGGTTTGCATTTCTGGAGAAAGTACCTCCAAACCGGTCATTCCCTAAGCGATTGTTATAGGTAATATCTACATTATACCAACGGCTGATAGTCTTCATCACACTTTTAATATCCTGGTTGTCAAACAAAAAATAACCGTTTTTCCAGGCAATTGCCTGATCGGTTTTGACATAAGCGATTTCAATATCTTTTCCGCTTTCTTTAAGATTCGATTGCTGACCGGGTAGCAGCATTTTGGCTTGACCGGTGGACAACTTACTAATACGAACACTGCCCTGCAATAAGGTGGTGGCAATATCAGCATCCCCTGGATATCCTTTTACGTTAAAATGAGTCCCCAATACACTTACCAACTGATCTCCGGTTTGTACCTTAAAAGGCTGTCGCTTATTATGAGCTACCTCAAAGTAAGCCTCTCCGGTTAAACGTACCTGACGATCTTTCCCATTAGAAGTAATTGGAAAGTAAAGTGTAGATTCAGAATTCATCCAAACATTAGTTCCATCAGGCAGCTTTACCTTATACTGCCCTCCTCTTGGTACATATAAGGTATGATAGGCCATTTTATCTGATGTAACTACCGGATTTTTTTCATTATGGTAGACCAAACTTCCGCTATCCGTTTTAGTAATCAAAACCCCATTCTTGTGGAAAATCGCTCCATTATTACTTTCATCAAGAATAATTTTTGTTCCATCAGCGAGTGTTAGCATTGCTTTGTTCTTTCCTGGCGGTATCGGAACCTGCGCTAGTTCAGCAGGAATCTCTGAGCGGCCGGGGAAAAACTTGTAAAACAAAAGTCCTGTACCAAGCAAAATCAAAATCGCGGCGGCTGATACTTTCCACGACCAGCTAGACAGCTGATGTCTCTTTTGTATATTTTTCCTTTTGTTAAAATTACGATACAACTCTTCTGTCAACTGCTCCTCACCTCCTGCCTGGTTAATCCAATGCTCAATCTGCCCATTGCCAGCACCTAATTTTTCGTACCAGTCATTAAGTTCCTCCAACTCCTCCTCAGTACAGCTGGAAGCCTGATATCGTTCAAATAAATATTGTAACCTTTCGCTATCCATAAATGATCTATCGGGGTGTGCTTATAATGGTAAGACGTACGAAAATTATCCAACCGTTATCCCTTCTTTATTTTTTTTTAGATTCATGTATCACTTGGCTGATTTACCCAATGACAGGGCAGGATAGTAAAGGACAGTTATGATAATTATGTTGCTTATTTTCGTATTAATGGATACAGGCATCTTTCGCCTGCACTGATAATTAATTTTTGAGGATTTTCGTTGACCAAATATAGAGTTATGCCTGTGGAGCTTAGTGATGCAGAATTGATATTGCTATGGCAGAATGGAGCGGATAATGCTTTTGAAGTGCTATACAAAAGGTATGCTGTCGGTTTGCTGTCGGCTGCATTGAGCAAAACCCGGAGCAGAGAGTTATCTGAGGAAATTATTCAGGAAACTTTTTTGACATTATTTACCAGGAAAAAAACGGCCAATCAAATTATCAACCTTTCTGCATTTCTGTATACCATTGTTAAACATAAGATCATAGATCATTACCGAAGAGAAAAACTGTTAAAAAGGTATGAGGAACATAGCTCTCATATTTTTACAGAAACAGACAATTCCACTTTACAGACAATTGAATCCAAAGAACTGGAACAACAGCTGATATTTCAGATAGAAAAGCTCCCGTTAAGATGCAGAAGCGTTTTTAACCTTAGCCGCAACCATCATCTCACGAACAAAGAAATCGCTTCAGAGTTGCATATTTCCGAAAACACCGTTGAACAGCACATGCGAAAGGCACTGAGACTTCTTCGAAGTTATTTCTTTGGTCACACAGAAAGAATTATCATTTTTTGCCTGTTTGTACTCTCTCTTTTTTAGCTTTTAAATCTGTAAACGTATTTCAGTATAGGACATGAACACCCGCTTAGCTATTGCTCACGAGATTGCTTAACAATTGCGAAAGCAATAGCTTAACATACTTTCTCAGGGTTTATCTTTTATAGTCGTCAATAAACCCTTAAGCATTTTCACTTTATCTGGATATTTGGCAGCAAGATTATTTTTCTCTGCCTCATCAGTTTTCAGGTTATACAGCTGCGCCTCTTTTAAACTGCCCATTTCTATGCCCACCAGCTTGTTATAGGCTGGCCCATCACCAGGCTCAATATACTTCCAGCCATCTTTTACTATCGAAAGCGTATTTGCATGTTCTATCAAGACAGACCTTCCCTTTTTAGATTGACCAAGAAATACATCAATGGTATTTTCGCTGTCAGGTGCATCTCCTGCGGGTATCGGCTGGCCGAGCAGTGCTGAGAATGAGGCTAATAAATCAATCTGGCTTACAGTAGCTGCAGAAACCTGTTGTGGCTTTATTTTTCCTGGCCAGCTTACAATAAATGGCACTCTGGTTCCAGCTTCCAATATGCTGTATTTCCCACCCCTAAAAGCACCTGTAGGTGTATGGCCATTTAGTTTGGTCACTGCTTCGTCCTCATAACCATCATCCAGGACGGGGCCATTATCACTTGAAAAAATAATCATGGTATTTTTGTCCAGTCCAGCTTCCTTTAACTGTTTAATAATCTCTCCCACGGTCCAGTCCAACTGTAAAATAGCGTCTCCGCGTAAACCTAAACCACTTTTGCCACGAAACATTGTTGCAGGCATCCGTGGTACATGAGGCTCGGTTAAAGCAAAATATAAAAAGAAGGGATCTTTTTGATTTTTTTGAATAAAATCCTTGGCCTTGATTAAAAAGGTTGAAGAAACCTCCTCATCCACCCAGCGTGCAAGTTTTCCTCCACTCATGTAACCAATACGGCCAATCCCGTTCACAATCGTATTGTTATGGCCCTGCCCTGGCGAAGATTGCAATTTTAACAACTCCGGATGTTCTTTACCCGTTGGCTCATCACCCACTTTCTCTACATAATTAACACTTATCGGATCTTTAGGATCCAATGCAACCACATTATGATTTTCCAGGAAAACAGTAGGGACACGATCGGCTGTAGCCGGAAAGATAAAGGAATAACCAAAACCAACCTCATTTGGTCCAGGCTTAATTTCATTATTCCAATCTTTCGCAACGGCATCACCAAGTCCCAGATGCCATTTACCCACAATACCAGTTTGGTAGCCTGCTTTTTTAAAGAGATTAGGTAAGGTAGTTTTATCGGTAGGTATAATTAATGCGGCATCTCCCGGCAAAATGCCAGTTCCTTTTTTACGCCATGGATACTCACCGGTCATTAAAGCATAACGTGAAGGTGTGCATGTGGCCGAAGTACAATGTCCATCAGTAAAACGGATACCAGATGCAGCAAGTTTATCTAAATTTGGTGTCTTTATTCGGGTAGCACCATAACAACTCAAATCGCCGTAGCCAAGGTCATCAGCATATATATAGATAACATTTGGCTTCTCTCCTCTTTGGGCAAAACTTAAATTAGCCATGAGGGACAATAGAATAACTAATATTTTTTTCATTTTTATTATTTTAGGTCGGGGTTGATAGCACGCTTATACTTTCCCCCCGCCCAAATTACAAAATATTAGATAACGTTCTTTACATCAATAAATCTAGAATTGATATTTAATGTTTCTTTTTCCAGCGCTGAAAAATGTTTAAGCGGGTTAACCATTAGATAAGAAGGCCTTTCTAGGGCGTCTCCAAGGCTTTGATAGGGTAATTAGCCCTACTAAGACCCTAGCAAGGCCCTATAAACGCCCTATCAACGCCCTATCAACACACAAATGTCGGAAGTCTTGTCACGTCCTGATATGGCTATAAGACAAACCCATATGTAGGCTTTGATGCTAGAAAGAGTAATCAATCCCATGCAATCCTACTTCAAATAATGACTTTTATCATTTTTTTTAGTGATCTTTTGTTGTGGAATCCATTGACTCCTTGCCTTAAATTCGCCATAACAAATTAAGACATGAGCACTTCAACTCTTTCTACAACACACTATTCAAACGACGAGATCTATGATAGCCAGCTATCTCCTAGAATGAAGAAGCTCTCCCGTATTCATTGGAGCCCTGTGGATGTAATTATGGCCTCCGCAGCCTTTCTCAGTGATAAACCAAATAGCAAGATCATTGATATTGGCAGTGGTATCGGAAAATTTTGTATTACTGCTGCCCAGCGTTATCCAGATTGTGATTTCTATGGTATTGAACAACGAAGGGATCTCCATGAAATTGCGCTGATGTCCAGGAAAAACAGTCCTTCTGAACTCAATATACACTTCATGCATGGTAATTTCACTGAGCTCGATTTCAGTAATTATAATGGCCTGTACTTTTTCAATTCCTTTGCTGAAAACCTGTACACCTATGGACGAATTGATAATTCTATACAGTATTCAGCAAGTTTGTATAATTATTACGCCAATATCTTTTACAAAATACTAGATAACAAACCAAGTGGAACAAGACTGGTAACTTACCATGGAAGTGATGCAGAGATACCCGCAGATTATCAGTTAATAGAGGCGAGTTTTAACCAATATCTTAAGATGTATATCAAAGAATGACCTATTCCATTAATAAAAAGATGACAATAAATGAGATGGTAGACTCCTTGATTTACCAGATCTCAAGCATGCAAAACTATGCTCAAGTGGAATCTGTGATACTGGATATTTCCAGGATAGCGGCAGTCCATGGTTTACCCGTATCTCAATGCTTCAGTAAATTGGAAATCACTATAGAAGAACTTTCTCCAATGGATTTAACAAGTACACAATGGAGTTGCTTTCGCTATGCTCTGATTTGTCTGCGCGAAAAAGCAAGTATTTTAAGGAAATACAGGCGGTATTAAGAGCACTTTATTATGCTAACTTTGTACACATGAGTTTGGAAGGTCTTTTCCCGATTGAAAAATGGTTGTTCTCTACCCGTTCAGTCCTTAATATGCTTAATGAGCAAGATTATATCTTTTTAATAGGCAAACAGGATATTCAGAAATATAGAAAAGGTGAAATTATATTCAAGGAAGGGATGATGCCCTCCGGACTTTACTATATCCATTCAGGAAAAGTTAAAAAGTATAAAAAAGGGGCTACTGGCAAAGAGCAGATCATTTATGTGGCTAATAAGGGAGAACTAATTGGATATCATGCCATTTTATCTGAAGAACGGCATCAGGATTCAGCTGCAGTGCTTGAAGAAAGTTTAATCAGCTTTATACCAAAAGAAGATTTCTTTGAAATTCTTCAACGTAACCCACAGTTTGCTACGAGTCTATTAAAGGCATTGAGCCATGAGTTTACCGTATTCGTAAACAATATTTCAGCATTTTCCGACGCCTCAGCGGCTGAAAGACTCGCAATTGCACTGATTGTATTCAGAGAAAAATCAAAAGCCGGCCTTTCCTATGGAGAGACAATTGTAATAGATATATCCAGAAGTGATCTTGCTGGTATAGCAGGTATAGCTAAAGAAAATGTAATTAGACTATTGAAGGAGTTTAAAGCTGAGGGTATGATTAAAACACAAGGTCGGAAAATCTGGATACAGGATATTGAAAAACTCGTTCGGAGATCTAATAGAAGTTAAGCTCGGCAAAATTGACCAGGCTAATTCGCAAAAAACTATCCACCTATGCTCAGACATACAGGACAAAAAAGAACCTTTAATCACAATCTCAGACTTGCTATCTTGCTTTGTCTAAATGCAGGATTTATTAACGGTGCTGGCTTTCTGGCATTCAGAGTATTAACGACAAATGTAACAGGACATGCTGCATTATTTGCAGTTAACCTTGCTGAAGCAGATTTTAGAGCCGCAGGTATTGTTGCACTCTGGTTTTTGTTGTTTTTAACAGGAGCATTTACTTCAGGTATATGCATAGAAGCGATTGGAAGAGAAAAATCTTCAGCCTACCTACTACCTATCGGGATCATTATAGCGATATTAGCAACTGTTACCATTTCCTGCCATAGCTACAATAGTTCTCTACATGAAACTGAATATTTTGCAGGCAGTTTACTATTTGCCATGGGTATGCAGAATGCATTGGTCTCGATGATCTCTGGTTCGGTAGTGAGGACCACCCATCTTACAGGGATGTTTACTGATCTGGGGACAGATCTCTCTATCGCCGTTATTCAACCTTTGAAATTAACTGCAAGGATACAACGGCGCATCTTGCTTAGAGTGGTCATTATTACTTCCTTTCTCTTTGGTGGAGTTATGGGTACATTTTTATTCCTGCAATATCAATTTGACGCGTTTCTAATGCCCATTTTTTTTCTAATGACTGCCTTATTCTATGATTATTTCCGCTTTCACGTTATTCGTGTGATGCGTCGTTACAAATAACAATTAAACGTATGCATAAATGCAATCGATCCTAAGGGATCCAGTACGTAAATCATGAATTTACCTACAATAGTAGGTGTAGTTCTAGTCTTCAAAGAAATGAGTTCTATAATATTAACAACTGGTTAAGCTATATTAACATAGTTAGCTCTTAAAATGGAGCATATGCAATTAATTAATCACAACATTACGTTTGGGTGGCTCGGCGTGCAGTAAATGCTTTACAAAAAAATCTCTTTTTCTTCGCCTTCCGTATGCACCACCATCACTGTGCCCCATTCCAGGTATAGATAGTAATTCAAAATCTTTGTTTGCTTTGATTAAGGCATCAGCCAAGCGGTAAGTAGATTCAGGTGGCACATTTTCGTCGGCCTCGCCAACAATCAGAAACAAATCACCTTGTAATTTTGCTGCATTAGTGATATTGGACTGCTCATCGTAATGAGGGCCAACCGGATAACCCATCCATTGCTCATTCCACCATTGCTTATCTATCCTGTTATCATGACATCCGCAAGCCGATACCGCAGCTTTATAAAATTCTGGATGGAACAGCAAAGCGCCCGTTGAATTTTGCCCCCCAGCTGAAGTGCCATAAATACCCACTCTGCTGATATCTGCGTTAGGATATTTTTGTGCCATTGCCTTTATCCATAAAATACGATCCGGAAATCCTGCATCAGCCAGATTTTTCCAACATACGTCGTGAAAAGCTTTTGAGCGGTTTGCAGTACCCATACCATCCATCTGCACAACAATAAAACCCAGTTCAGCAAGGCTCTGCATTTCGCTATAAGGCGTAAAATTCTTGGGTACAAAGCTATCCTGAGGGCCTGCGTAAATATATTCAATAACGGGATAGGTCTTACTATTATCCATTTTCGATGGCTGCCATACTACTCCCCAAATATCTGTTTTGGCATCTCTTCCTTTAGCAACAAATACCTCAGGTAATTTAAGCCCTGCTTCTGTAAAACCAGTGGTAGTACCCCGCTCTAATTCCATGATGCTTTTGGCATCTGCAGTTCTTTTAACAACAGTTACTGGCGCAACATTGATCTGTGAATAGGTATCCACATAGTAGTTTCTGTCGGGAGAAAATACTACCCGGTGATTGCCCTGCTCAAGATTGAGTGCTATCGTATTTTTACCGTTAAAATTAACCCTGTACTGATGTAAAAAATAAGGGTCCTCTTTTTTATTCACACCACTGGCAGTAAACCATATCTCCCTTTTCTCCACGTCAACGCTATCAATATCACGTACTACAAAATCCCCCTTTGTAACCTGAAATTGTTTCCCCGTTAGCGTATTTACCAGATAAATATGGCGATAACCGTCTTGCTCGCTTGTCCAAATTACTTCATTGGTTTTGGGCAGATAGCGTGTGTAAATGCGATCTTCATAAATAAAAGTTTTTGCCTTCTCATCTATAATATTCCTGGTTTTCCCCGTTTGTACATCTACTTCAATCACTCTAAAACGCTGGTGGCCACGATCTACTTTTTCATAGAGATAATATCTGTTGTCATTATTCCGCCAATGCAGAGGTTGTGGTTCAAAAAAATCGATTTGCTCTGTATCTACCTTTATTATCTTCTTAGTTGTAATATTGAAAATAAAAGGCTCGTAACTGGTGAAGACGTCCCCCGGCTGCGCATACTCATGTGATTTTAACTGTCCTCTGGTTGTTCCTGTTACTGCGCTCAGCACATAATAAACACTATCTATCTTCTTTGGATTCACCAGGTATCCTACAACATTTTTGCTATCGGGCGACCAACTGAATTCAGCAT
>NZ_JBFTIZ010000138.1:0-18060 GCF_056395165.1 Pedobacter sp. 10L46_2 | reverse complement strand
TTCTTGTTGAGCATTTAAACCACTCGCTCTTCAATACAGATTATTCTTATTACACTATATACAAGCCGCATAAATATGGCAAATACATCATGATTATTTCAGTTGCCTTATTCCCAGCATTATTTGAAGAGCTGGCTTACCGGGGCTATCTGATGCAAAAATTACTAACAATCGTAGACAAAAAAGAGGCCATATACATTACCTCTATTCTATTCTTTTTTATGCACCTCAGCATGACATCATTTTTCTGGATGTTACCTTTTTCAATTGTCCTGGCCCAAATAAGGATTAGCGAAAATACACTTTGGTATGGAATTATAATACATTTCACTTTTAACCTCACGGTATGTATGATGGAGATTTCAACTTTTGATACCTTGATTTAAATTACAACCTAGAATATTTTCAAAAAGCTTACTCAGAGGTTTGGTGTTACAACTTTTTGGCTATATTTGTACAACAATTTAGTCAATGCAAAAGAGAACCCTGCTAGACGGACAAAAATTCCAAATCACAATTAAGCGACTTTGTCATCAATTAATTGAGAATCACATCGATTTTTCTAATACTGTTTTAATAGGTATACAGCCAAGAGGCAGTTACTTTGCCGACAGGGTGCAACAAGAGCTTTCACAAATCCTTAAAAAAACCAACATTAAAAAAGGCAATCTGGACATCACCTTTTTTAGAGATGACTTTAGGAGAAAGGACGGAATAGTTTCTGCAAACAGCAATACCATAGATTTTATAATTGAAGGCCAGAATGTTATCCTTATTGATGACGTATTGTGGACCGGCAGAACAATTAGGGCTGCAATGGATGCATTACTTGCATATGGAAGGCCTGAAAAGGTTGAACTAATGGTGTTAATAGACAGGCGTTTTTCCAGACAACTACCTATCGAGCCAGATTATATAGGCCAGAAGGTAGACAGCCTAAACTCACAAAAGGTTAAGGTAAGCTGGAAAGAAACCGAAGGAGAAGACAAAGTTATCTTATTATCAGAAAGCAATAAATAGTATGGCAGTAGAGAAATTATCAACCCGACATCTTTTAGGTATCAAAGATATTAACCGGAATGATATTGAATTAATTTTTGAAACTGCAGATAACTTTAAGGATGTAATTAACCGACCTATCAAGAGGGTTCCATCTTTGAGAGATATCACCATTGCAAATATCTTCTTCGAAAACTCCACCAGAACCAAACTTTCTTTCGAACTGGCAGAAAAGAGGCTTTCAGCTGATGTGGTTAATTTTGCAGCGTCTTCTTCCTCTGTGAGTAAAGGAGAAACGCTAATAGATACTGTAAACAATATCCTGGCTATGAAAGTGGATATGGTAGTGATGAGACATCCATATGCCGGAGCCGGACAATTTTTAAGTAAGCATATTAAAGCTCAAATTATAAACGCAGGAGATGGTGCACATGAGCATCCCACCCAAGCGCTACTTGATGCTTTTTCCATTCGCCAAAAACTGGGCGATGTAGCCGGAAAAAAAGTAGTAATCGTTGGCGATATCCTGCACTCCAGAGTTGCCATATCAAATATTCTTTGCTTACAAAAGCTTGGTGCTGAGGTGATGGTTTGCGGCCCTACTACTTTAATTCCCAAGCACATCCAAAGCCTTGGTGTAAAGGTTGAACATGATCTGATTAAAGCACTTAACTGGTGTGATGTGGCAAATATGCTCCGCATCCAGCTGGAAAGACAAGACATTAAATATTTCCCTTCATTAAGAGAATACGCCATGATGTATGGGCTGAATAAACAGATTTTGGACAATCTTGATAAAGAAATAATTGTAATGCATCCAGGCCCAATTAATCGCGGTGTAGAGATTACTAGTGATGTTGCTGACAGCAAACAATCAATCATCTTAGAACAGGTAGAAAATGGGGTTGCCGTAAGGATGGCAGTACTTTATTTACTAGCCTCTCAAAGAGATTAACTTTCTTTAACAGCTTTTTTATACCATTTTCTTTTTCTGTTCGTTAAACCTGTGTTATTAACACATGTTAATTTCTTATGCTATCAAGACACAATACTATATCTATATTAGTACCAACCATATTTGAAATCAGATGCAAAAAAAATACTTTTTTATTCCGCTGTTACTAGCAGGCGGCTATACTGCAAGTTATGCCCAGTCGAGCCTACTAGTTAACCTCAATAAAAATTATCAAACAGGACTCGAACTGCTATGCTAAATTCTATGCTGCTGTTTGCGCATTAGAATTGGGCAATAATGATGCAGAGAGTTTATTTCAAAATTTCATAAAAGATTATCCACTTAATCCCAATACAAAACTTGCCTATTTTCATGTAGGAAAATCATATTTTGATCAGAAAAACTACAAGAAAGCATTAGAGTGGTTTGAAAAAACAGATCCTTCTACTCTTTCTGCTAAGCAACGTTTAGAATATCAGTTTAAGCAAGGATACGCTTATTTTTTACAGAACGACATTGAAAAGGCCGAGCCTTTATTTGAAACTGTTAAAAAAGAAAAATCTCCTTTCCAGGAAAGTGCTACCTATTATTTTGCGTACATCAATTACCTGAACAAAGAATATAAAACTGCATTAAGCAACTTTGAGAAACTTAAAGGATCTCCAACATACGAAGCTAGTTACCCTTATTACATTACTTCAATGTATTATCTTGATGAAAGATATGATGATGTATTAGAATACGCCCTGCCCATTCTTAAATCTTCAAAACAACAATATGAGGCAGAGATGTTAAGTCTTATTGCTGCTTCATATTTTGCAAAATCTGATTTTGTAAATGCAGAGAAGTATTTCAAAGAGTTCTACGCTAAAGATAAATCAAATGTTAAAAATAACCTTTTCATTTATCAATACGGATACTCGTTATTTCAATTGAAAAGATATCCTGAATCAGTTTCAATTTTGGAAAAGCTTGATACGGATGATGTATACCTTCAAAGCGGGATGTACACTTTAGGTCGCTCTTTCATTATTCTTAAAGACAAAGAGAAAGCAAGAAGTGCCTTCTTCAGGGCATCAAGACTTGATTTTGATAAAGTTATACAAGAAGAATCATGGATCAATTATGCAAGGTTAAGTTATGAACTAGACTTTAATCAGCAAGCTCTTGAAGCGACCCAGAACTTTTTAAAACAGTTTCCAACTTCTCGCAAAATTAACGAAGCAAAAACCTTACTTGGAGAAATTCTATTGACCAGTAAAAACTATCAGGCTGCAATAGATATTCTTGAACCGATTCAAAGCAAATCGCCAGAGGCCAGAGAAGCTTATCAAAAAGTGACTTACTTTAGAGGACTGGAGTTTTATAACGAACGAGCATTCCCTAACGCTTTATCAATGTTCTTACGTTCTGAGAAGTTCCCCGAGGATAAAGAAATTCACGCATTAAGTACGTATTGGAAAGCCGAGGCTTCTTACGAATTAAGAAAATTTGGTGAAGCTGTTAAACATTTCGAAACATTCCTTGGAATGCCTGATGCTGATAAAACCGGGGTTTATAATTTTGCAAATTATGCCCTTGCCTACGCTGCATTTGAAAACGAAAGCTACGGAAAAGCAGCTACATACTTTGAACGCTTCTTAGCGGGTAACGATAAGGATCAAAAAACAGTTAACGATGCCATCATAAGGTTAGCTGACTCTTATTTTGTAAATAAAAGTTACGGCAATGCACTTGTAAACTATAACAAGATCATCAATGCCAGATCTACGGGCGAAGATTATGCACTTTTTCAACGTGGTATGATCCAGGGATTGGAAAATCAAAATGAGGCTAAAATTGGAACCATGCAGGATCTTCTTAAACAGTTCCCTAATTCTAATTATGCTGATGATGCTGGTTTCGAAACTGCCTATACTTATTTCAATATTGGCAATTTCGATAAATCTAGTACAGATCTTATTAGTTTAGTTAGTTTATATCCTAATAGCAGTTATGTTCCAAGAGCCTTGGTTACCATTGGCCTTGTTCAATATAATCAGGATAAAGACGATCAGGCATTAGAGTCATTCAAAAAAGTAATCAGAGATTACGCCAGTAGCGAAGAAGCAAAACAGGCATTAGAATCTATTAAAAATATCTATGTTGACCGTGGTGATTCACAAGGTTTCATCACCTATGCTAATTCTACTCCCCTAGGTAATTTCTCCGAAGCAGAACAAGATAATATAGTTTTCCAGGGAGCAAATAACCTTTATTTAAAAGGCGACTTCAAAGGTGCTTTTGAAGCTGTAAATGCTTATTTTGATAAGTATCCGAAAGCAATACATGACAAAGAAGCTAAGTTTGTTAGAGCTGAGTCATTGGTTAAGCTTGGTCGCCCTCTGGAAGCTGTTGCAGATTATGAGTACATTCTTAATGACTGGACAAGTGATTATACTGAACGTTCACTGGTAAGTATTTCTCAATTGTTTTTAGATCAGAAGAAATATAACGAAGCAATTGTTTACCTAAAAAGACTAGAAACTACTGCCGATTACAAAGTTCACCATAGTTACGCTATAAATAACCTCCTGAAAGCCTACGACGCATTAAAGATGCCTGATGATATGATCAAGTATGTTCAGTTGATTAAAGAGTCTGAAAAAGGTTCTGAGGAAGAGAAGAACAGTGCTGATCTATATGCGGGTAAGGCCTATTTATTAAAGGCCGATACAACAAGTGCAGTAAAAGCCTTCAATAATGTAGTAAGTAAAACTAAAACCCTGGCAGCAGCCGAAGCTAAATACAATATTGCTGCAGTACAATATGCCAAAGGTGATTATAAAACCTCAACTAAAACATGTTTTGATCTGATTAACAATATGGCCTCTTATGACTATTGGGTTGCCAAATCGTTCCTTTTATTGGCAGATAATTATGTAGCTCTAAAAGATAAGTTACAAGCTAAAAGTACGCTCTTAAGTATTATCGACAATTATGAAGGCAAGGATGATATCGTTCCAACTGCTAAAGAGAAATTAGAAAAAATTAAATAAGATTAAGCGACATGAGATTAACTAAATTAATATATAGTACCCTTTTCTTTATCACAGCTACATCCCTAGGGTTGAAAGCTCAGGATACAAAGACTACAGAAAAGAAGACGGATGAGAAGGCTGTTACCGAAGAAATTGAAGTTGTAAGACCTTACAAACCTATTTTAGCAGAGGCAGTAAAACTGAGAAGAAGCCCTGATCTGAATGATATAAAAACATATAAGGCTAAATTTAACTATAGCCTTACAGATAGAAAATTAGAACTAAATTCCGACATTAATAAATTACAAGCCCAGGAAGTAGTTGCCGAAAAACAAGAAGAGCTAATAAACAACTATATTAAAGGTGGTTTCGGATCTGCGAAAACTATTTTTGGCGAGGCCTATATAAACCTGGGCCGTGATGAGGCTATGCAAGCTGGTGGATATTTTCAACATTTTAGTCAGTCAGGCAAGCTAAATAAACAACAGTCTAGTCAGCAAAAACTTAGTGTTTTTGGCCGTAGCATTGGCGATGTTGTTACCTTAAGTGGTCGTGTTAATTTTCAAAGAAACGGATTATATTTCTATGGCATTGATAAGAACAATCCGACATTAAATCCCGATCCTGAAAAACAAACACTTAATTTCTTTGAAGCAGAAGGGGAACTTGTAAATAAATACACAGAAGATCCCGACGCCCTTAGTTATGCATTGAAACTTAACGGATATATCTGGAGTGATAAATTTAATGCCAAAGAAAACTCAGTTGTTTTAAATGGATATGTAAATAAGAGAATCAGTAAGTTTAACTTAGGTCTTGCTGCATCAACTGAATTCGGAAGCACTAAAGATGAGCTAGTAAGTGTTGGCAACAATCTTTTAAAGTTAAATCCTTATATCAGATTACAGGCCAGCGGTGTAAAAATAACCGCTGGAATTAATTTTGTACAGGAATTTGGCGCATTCTCATCAAGTAGGATTTTCCCGGCTGTTACAGCTGATTTTACATTAATACCTGATTACCTGCAAATATTTGGAGAAGTAAAAGGTGATGTAAACCGTAGTTCTTTAAAACAATTTAGTGATGAGAATCCATTCTTGAACAACAATATTACCATCAGAAATTCTATCGAAAAACTAAGTATCAGTGGCGGTATTAAAGGCACAGGCGGTCCTGGTTTTGGATACAAAGCAAGAGTATACCACAAGAGCATTGAAGACATGCCATTGTTCGTAAACAACTTTTCAAATTTCAATAAATTTGATGTGATCTACGATTTCGGAACTATGAAACTTATTGGAATAGAAGGGGAACTCTCTGTACAGGTAAGTGATGCCTTAAAATGGACAGGTAAATTAAATTTTGAAGATTATAAACCAGCCGCAGAAACACAAAGCTGGTTTAAACCTCAAATGCGTTTAAGTTCTGATCTATCATATGTGATCAACAAAAAAGTAACCCTTAATGCTTCTGTAGCGCTTCAGGATGATAGCAAAGCAAAAATTTATACTGCAGCTCCTGCTAATCCTTATTATACACCTGATCCTGCAAATGAAACAGTAGTTACTGTTAAGGGATTTGTCGATCTAGGAGCCGGAGTATCATATAAAATAAATAATAAGTTTTCTGCATTCGCGAGAGCCAACAATTTGTTAAACTCATCGTATAGCAGATACCTGCATTATGAGGTAATTGGGCTCAATGTTTTCGGAGGTATAAGCTACTCATTCTAATAGGTTTTTAATTAATAATTGGTTGATACGGAATTAAAATTTATTTTTACCAGAATGGATATCTTATCATACCTTACTGAACTTATAAAAACTCGTAAAGAAGTTGGAATTTCTGGACTGGGTACTTTTTATAAAAAGAAATCGCCAGGAAGGTACGATGTTGAAACACACTCTTTTCTGCCGCCAAGTTATACTTTGGCATTTGCAGAAGAGAATAGAGAATCTCAATCTCTTATCGCCTACATCAGTAAAAAAAGGAACGTATCAACCGAGGCGGCTACTTATTATATTGACCAGTTTACTGATGAGACAATAAAGCTGCTTTCCGAGAAGCAATACGCTGATTTTGGAGAAATAGGTATACTATCTGGCACACCCGGAAACTTAATTTTCAACCCCAAAGATCAACTAAACTTTGGCTTTGACTTTTATGGTTTACCTCCTTTAAAAGAAGACGCAACTGCCATTATTAATGAAAACATTGCGGAACCTGAAATAGCTGATGAACCAGCTATTGAACAACCACTTTCTTTTGAACAAGAGCCTATCATTACAGAAGAGCAATTGAATCTTGAAGATAATAATGCCGATTTGAGTGATGGATCAGATGAGATAGAAGTTATTGTTCATCATCATGAAGAAAAACCTGCACGGGATGACCAACCTGTTTATGACGAGATATCAGAAGTTAAAATAGCCCAAAAACCTGCCTCTTCAATTTCGATTGAAACCCCAGAGGGTTTAGATGATGACTCAAATGTTGTTGAAGAGCCTATTGCTCCAAAAGTTACCAATACTCCATTCTTTAACACACCAAGTCCACTAGAGCCACAGATTGCTGAACCAATAGAGATTGAAGAAGAAAATCAGGGACTTCCGTTCTACCTAAAAATTATTATTGCCTTTGCAATAATAGTAGCAATAGGATTGGCCGCGTATTTTATTAAGCCCGAACTTTTTAATGGTGCTTTAAATAAATCCGACAATGGTCTTCACGATAATTCTGAACTGATCAAAAATAATGATAAAATCAAAACTGATTCAATTGCCCAGGCAGATAGTATCAGAATAGCTAACGAGAGAGCAATACAAACTGCAGATTCAATAAAAAAGGATAGTTTGGCTGTTAGTCCTGCTCCAACGCCAGCTGTTTCCGGAGCTACAGTTAGTGGCCCTGAAGGTCCTGTTACATGGGAGGTTATTGGTGCTTCAGTAATTAATCAAAAGGAAGCAGATAAATTTATCGCCCAAATGAAAGCAATAGGTATAACTGCAAAAGTTATCCCAACCCTTCCTGGTAAAAGGAGATTGAAAATTAGCATTGCAACATTTAAAGATGAGGAAAGTGCAAGGGAAGGACGCAAACTGCTAGTTACAAAATTAAAAGATCCAGGAATTTATATACATCAAAATAAACACACACACAAACCACAATAAATATGATCGTTTTATTACAAGGTGCAACTGATACCGCTAACAAGCTTATTGATACCGCTAATAACTTAAACCAAGCAATTACAACTGCCCCACCAGAGCTTCATTTCATAGACCTTTTATTTAAAGGCGGATGGGTAATGCTCCCTTTAGCTTTTTTGGCATTTTTGGGATTAGTGATCTTTGTTGAAAGATACCTGACAATAAGAAAAGCTTCTAAAACTGAATCAAATCTAATGCTTCAGATTAAGCAATACATTCATGATGGAAGATTAGAAAATGCAATAACTTTATGTCGCAATAATAACTCTCCATTGGCAAGAATGCTTGAGAAAGGATTAAAACGTATTGGTCGCCCTATTAAAGATATTGAAGCTGCCATTGAAAACAACGGAAAATTAGAAGTATCGAAATTAGAGAAAAACATAGGCATATTAGGAATTATTGCAGGTATTGCTCCCATGCTTGGTTTCGTAGGAACAATTATTGGGGTAATTACTATTTTCCATGACGTTTCCATTAAGGGTGCTATTGAAATTGGTACAATTTCTGGTGGTCTTTATACAAAAATGATTACCTCAGCAACAGGACTGATCATAGGTATTATTGCTTATGTGCTATATCATATTTTAAATATGATGGTTGAGCGTATAATTTTAAGAATGGAAACTGATGCTATCGAATTTATTGATCTATTAGAGGAGCCAGGAAAATAATGAATTTACGCAAAAGAAATAAAGGAACTGTAGAAGTACATACCTCTGCTTTGAACGACATCATGTTCTTCCTGCTTTTGTTTTTTCTATTGGCATCAGCTGTAGTTAATCCACAGGTAGTGAAGTTATTATTACCTCGTTCAGAAGCAGGACAACAATCTAATTCCCAAAAAACCGTTACTATATCCATAGATGATAATTTAAATTATTTTGTAGATAAGCAACCTACTAAGCCTGAAAATATTCTGGCTGTAGTTGAAACCATGCAAAAGGCATCACCAGATTTAACTATAGTCGTTTACGCTGAAAGAAAGGTTTCCATTGAAAACGTGATGTCTATCTACGATGTAGGTAACAAATTGAAACTCAAAGTTGTACTCGCTGTAGAACCTAAGAAATAATGACTTATCCTAAAGAAGAAAACAATTATCCCAAGGCACTGGCAATATCTACCGGTATCATGGCTGCATTGCTTGCTTTAAGCTTCTTTATCGTTATAGGAAGCTTTGAGCCTGAAGAAGCAGGTATGGGGGGTATGGTTGTTAACTATGGAACTTCTCCTACAGGTATGGGATCAGATTACACCAGTATAGAAGAGCCATCTGCCGATCCGAATGCAAATAACCGTAAACCAGATAAAGTTACACCAGAAGAAGTAACTAAAGAGACTCCTACTCCACAAACAAGCGAAAAAGAGATCGTTACGCAAAACTCTGAAGATGCCGTAGTTGTAAAGAGTAAAGCAACTAAAAAAGAAGCAACTCCTACTGCTACTAATACAGAGACAAAACCGTCAAAACCAGTTGTGAATCAAAATGCCCTCTACAAAGGAAAATCCAGTAAGGGAGCTGGTGCAGGTGATGGAACAGGTGATACACCAGGAAATCAAGGGAGTAAAAATGGAGATCCGCTAGCTAATAATTATGGCGAAGGGGGATCTGGTTTTGGGGAAACTCCCATTGCATTAAGGAAATTCACAAACCTGGTTACTCCACAGGACGATGGTCAGAAAACTGGTAAAATCGCTGTACGCATAAAAATAAACAAAGCCGGTCTTGTTATAGATGCTACTCCCGGAGTTAAAGGAACTACCCTAAATGATAGGGAATTATGGCAAAAATGCAAGGAAGCTTTAATGGGTGCTCGCTTAGCGCCATCAGAAACCGCCCCAGATATTCAAATTGGTGTAGTTGTTTTCAACTTTAAAGTTAAATAATCAGGTAGCTTTGATACTTTTGTGATGTTATTAAGCATCAGAAATGAATTACGAACAAACCATAGATTATTTATACCGCAAACTACCAATGTTTACCAGGGTGGGTGCTGTTGCCTTTAAAAAAGATTTGCACAATACCATCGCTATGTGCGAAAGGCTGGATAATCCGCAAAATAATTTTAAGACGATACATATTGGCGGCACAAATGGGAAAGGTTCAACCTCCCATATGTTAGCCGCCATTTTTCAACAAGCGGGTTATAAAACCGGATTGTATACCTCTCCTCATTTAAAGGATTTCAGGGAACGCATCAGAATTAACGGCGAAATGGTTTCTAAAGATTTCGTCATAGATTTTGTTGATCAACAACAAGAAATAATTGAGGAACTTAGTCCTTCTTTTTTTGAAGTTACCGTAGCCATGGCATTTTCATATTTTTCTGAACAGAATGTGGATATTGCTATAATTGAAGTAGGTTTGGGTGGACGATTAGACTCAACAAACATTATAACTCCAGAATTGTCTGTTATCACCAATATTAGTCTTGATCACACCAACATCCTCGGCAATACATTAAGGGAAATTGCAGGAGAAAAAGCTGGAATTATAAAACCAGGTATTCCTGTCGTAATTGGGGAAAGCCATCCAGAAACAGATCAGGTTTTTATTCAAAAAGCAAAGGAGACACAAAGCCTGATTCTTTTTGCCGACAAGCAATTGCAAATTAGCAAGTCAGTTAAAGAAGATGAGTATTTAAAAGTTTCCATCTCGCAGAATGGAAATGTATTGATTGAAAATCTCTTGCTTGATCTTACTGGAACGTACCAATTAAAGAATATTTTAACTGTTATTCAGGCAGTCGAGACTTTAAGGGCATTAGATTTTAAGATTGATAATGATGCACTTTATGCTGCATTAAAAGAGGTAAAAGGTTTGACCGGTTTAATGGGGCGCTGGCAAATATTAAGTAAAAACCCTTTAATAGTTTGTGATACCGGGCATAATATTGCAGGTATAACAGAAGTGATGCAAAACATCAACGATACACCACATAATAAACTTCATGTTGTAATTGGGATGGTGAAGGATAAAGACATAAGTGGTGTATTAAATCTTCTTCCTGCAAAAGCCACGTATTATTTTTGCCAACCACAACTAGAAAGGGCACTGCCTGCTCAGGAACTTGCAAGTGAAGCAGAAAACCATGGGCTAAAAGGATTCGTATTTCCAACTGTCGAACTTGCAATAAATGCAGCTAAGAAAAATGCAAATGCCGATGACCTTATTTATATAGGTGGAAGTACTTTCGTAGTGGCCGAAATACCATAAAACTTTTACACTATATTAAACGATACCTATGGCCAAGTAATTAACTTTATAAAATCCTAATAAAACTGTTCTCTTGCCTTATAAACTCTAAAAATTCAACAAATAATGATGAAAAGAATTATCCTTTTATTTACCATTTTAGCCCTGTTCTCGACGGGATCAATAGCACAAAAAAAAACAGCACTAGCAAAAAACACATCTTCTAATACATTAAACAGACCAAAATTAGTTGTAGGCTTAGTTGTTGATCAAATGAGATGGGACTATCTGTATCGTTACTATAGCAGATATTCAAATGGTGGATTTAAGCGAATGGTAAATGAAGGGTTCTCTGCTGAGAATACTTTTATTCCATACACTCCTACCTATACAGCATGCGGACACTCGAGTATCTATACCGGATCAGTTCCAGCTATTAACGGGATCATTGGAAACGATTGGTACGATCCACAATTAAAACGAGGAGTTTATTGTGCCGAAGATACCACAGTTAAAACGGTAGGTAGTGATACCAGAGCTGGCTTAATGTCTCCTAAAAACTTACTTACCACAACCATTACTGATGAACTTCGTTTAGCTACAAACTTTAAAAGTAAAGTAATTGGCATATCACTAAAAGACAGAGGATCAATTTTACCAGCAGGTCATTCTGCAAATGCGGCCTATTGGTTTGATGGGGGAACTGGCGATTGGATCAAAGCACTAGCGACAACAAAGAGTATGAAGGAAAATCTAGAGGAGAACAAACCCCTACCTTCCCTCATCCTTTCAAATTGTATGCAGGAAAGAATTATGAAATGATAAAAAGTTCTCCTTATGGAAATACAATGACTTTAGAGTTGGCCAAACTTGCTATAAATTCAGAGCACCTTGGTGAGGGAAGTTCCACTGATTTCCTTGCTGTCAGCTGTTCTGCAACAGACTATGTTGGACATCAATATGGGCCAAATTCAATAGAAGCAGAGGACACGTACCTAAGGTTAGATAAAGATTTGGAACAGTTCTTTAATTATCTGGATACTAAAATTGGCAAAGGAAATTATCTAGTGTTTTTATCTGCTGATCATGGGGCAGCGCATGTTCCAGGTTTTATGACTGAGAATAAACTACCTGGGGGGCTATTCAATGACTCTCCGGTTATAAAGAGTTTAAATACTACAATTGAAGAAAAATTTAAAGTAAAAAAGGCAATCATCACTTCTACTAACAGCCAGTTTTACTTCAACCATCAGGCAATTAAGGACGCCAATGCCGACTTTGATGCAATAAAAGCATTAACAATTGCAACAATAAAGGAGCAAGATGGAGTTATGGATGCAGTAGATCTCACTAAATTAGCTAGTTCTACCCTACCTGAACCAATAAAGAAAGCCATTACTAATGGATATAATGCACGTAGAAGTGGCGATGTTTATTATATATTGAAATCAAACTATTTCGAAGGCGGAAAAACAGGAACAACTCATGGTGCATGGTTCCCATATGACTCGCACATTCCGTGTGTATTTATGGGATGGAATGTAAAACCAGGAAAAACAAATAAAACTCATTACATGACAGATATTGCAGCTACCCTGGCTGCAATGCTCCATATTCAGATGCCTAGTGGCTGTATAGGCGAACCTATAACAGAACTAACACATCAATAAAATCTTTATAGGTACAAGAAGGCCACTCAAGAATATTTTTGAGTGGCCTTTTTGTTACCTTTGATTACCAATTATTAAACCAGCTATGGAACAAATTGAAATCTATAAGCCCAAACATAAAATCCGTTTTGTAACTGCCGCGGCATTATTTGACGGACATGATGCTACAATCAATATCATGAGAAGGATTCTTCAATCCTCGGGGGCAGAAGTAATACATTTAGGCCATAATCGCTCGGTTGAAGAAGTTGTAAACTGCGCTATACAGGAAGATGTTCAAGGGATTGCGATGACTTCCTATCAAGGTGGTCATATCGAATATTTTAAATATATGTATGATTTGCTTCAGGAACGTGGGGCACCCCATATCAAAATATTTGGTGGTGGTGGTGGTGTGATCCTGCCTTCGGAAATTGCGGAATTACAGGCTTACGGTATTACAAGAATCTATTCCCCTGATGATGGCCGTAAAATGGGGTTGCAAGGCATGATTAATAATATGCTTGAACAAACTGATTTCATCACTACAAAATCTTTAAATGGGGAATTAAAAAACATCCCAAAAAAAGATATCAAAAGTATTGCTGCAGCAATCACAGTTGCAGAAAATGATCCAGATGCTGCTCAATCTTTCGTAAACGAGTTAAAAAAACTGACTATCAACAACAATGCTCCGGTACTTGGTATTACAGGAACTGGTGGATCTGGTAAGTCATCCTTAGTTGACGAGTTGGTAAGAAGATTCCTAACAGAGGTAAAAGATAAAACACTTGCAATTATCTCAGTTGATCCATCAAAGCGCAAAACTGGAGGCGCCTTACTTGGAGATAGGATCAGGATGAATGCAATAAATAATTCCCGAATATATATGCGCTCATTGGCTACAAGGCAAGCCAATTTAGCACTTTCAAAAAACGTTCAGGAGAGCATTGATATCTGCAAAGCTGCAGGTTATGATCTAATTATAGTTGAGACTTCCGGTATTGGGCAATCAGATACTGAAATAACGGAGCATTGCGACATCTCTTTATATGTAATGACTCCCGAGTTCGGTGCAGCTACCCAGTTGGAAAAGATTGATATGCTCGATTTTGCTGACCTTGTTGCCATCAATAAGTTCGATAAGCGTGGTGCCCTGGATGCTTTACGTGATGTCCGAAAACAATTTAAACGCAATCACAATCTGTTCACTGCAGATGACGACAGTCTTCCTGTTTATGGTACAATGGCTTCTCAATTTAACGATCCGGGCATGAACAATCTCTTTACTGCCTTAATGCAAAAGATAAAGGAAAAGACAGGAATCGATTTTAAAGCCCAAATGGAGCTTATAGGAGGAGAATCCGAAAAGATTTATATAATTCCCCCAGACAGAATACGATATCTCGCAGAGATCGCTGAATCTAGCCAGACATACAATGAATGGGTAGATAAACAAGCTGCAATTGCTAGAAAAATGTATCAATTACAAGGTGTTATTGATCTTTCAACTGAGGAAAACCTAACAAACACCTTAAAAGAGATTTATCAACATCAAGAGGAACAACTGGATGGAGAATGTAGGAAATTACTGCGCCAATGGCCCGAGACTAAAACCAAATACCAGCAAAAGTTCTTTGTATATAAGGTAAGAGATAAAGAGATCAAACAACCACTCTTTTACGAATCACTCTCTAAATTGCAAATCCCAAAGGTATCGCTCCCTCGATATAAGGATTGGGGCGACATTCTTCAGTGGTTATTGACAGAGAATGTCCCTGGTGAATTCCCGTATGCCGCCGGTGTTTTTCCCTTAAAACGCGAAGGAGAAGACCCAACCCGCATGTTTGCAGGAGAAGGTGGACCAGAAAGAACCAATAAAAGATTTCATTATGTATCCTTAGGTCAGCCTGCACACCGCTTATCCACGGCCTTTGATTCTGTAACTCTTTACGGAGAAGATCCACATGTACGCCCCGACATTTATGGCAAAATAGGCAACTCTGGTGTAAGTATAGCAACTCTCGATGATGCTAAAAAATTATACTCCGGTTTTGATCTTTGTGCTTCATCAACCTCAGTGTCCATGACAATAAATGGGCCCGCACCTATGTTATTAGGATTTTTCATGAATGCAGCAATAGATCAGCAATGCGAGAAATACATAATTGAAAATGGACTACAAAAAGAAGTAGAGAACAAAATTCTTTCGATATATAAGGAAAAGGGACAGCAAAGACCAACATATAATGGCTCTTTACCTGAGGGGAACGATGGTCTGGGATTAATGCTTCTTGGCGTAACCGGCGATAAGGTATTACCAGCAGATGTATACGTTAAAATTAAAGCACATGCCATAAGTACCGTGCGCGGCACTGTCCAGGCAGATATTCTTAAGGAAGATCAGGCACAAAACACCTGTATTTTCTCTACTGAATTTGCCCTAAGGATGATGGGTGACATTCAAAACTATTTTATTACCGAAAAAGTACGCAACTTCTATTCAGTATCAATCTCCGGATATCATATTGCTGAAGCAGGTGCAAATCCAATATCTCAACTTGCCTTTACATTGAGTAATGGTTTTACTTTTGTTGAATATTATCTGAGCAGAGGAATGAACATTGATGATTTTGCGCCTAATCTATCTTTCTTCTTCTCTAACGGCATCGATCCTGAATATTCGGTGATTGGCCGTGTAGCAAGGCGTATATGGGCTAAAGCAATTAAAAACAAATACAAAGGAAATGATAGGTCCCAAAAACTGAAATATCATATCCAGACCTCAGGCCGTTCATTGCATGCTCAGGAAATTGATTTTAATGATATACGCACAACCTTACAGGCTTTATATGCAATCTATGATAACTGTAATTCTCTTCACACAAATGCTTATGACGAGGCTATAACGACTCCAACCGAAGAATCTGTGCGCAGGGCGATGGCTATTCAGTTGATCATTAACAGAGAACTAGGCTTAGCTAAAAATGAAAACCCACTGCAAGGAGCCTTTATCATTGAAGATTTAACTGATCTGGTTGAGGAGGCAGTATTGTTAGAGTTTAAACGTATTAATGACAGAGGAGGGGTATTAGGAGCAATGGAAACCATGTATCAGCGTGGTAAAATACAGGAAGAAAGCTTATACTACGAGACGTTGAAACATACTGGTGAATATCCTATTGTAGGGGTAAATACCTTTCTAAATAAAAATGGCTCACCTACAATAATACCCGGAGAGGTAATTAGAGCAACAGAAGAAGAAAAACAATATCAAATTACAGCACTTAAGACCTTTCAAGATAGAAATTCAGACTTGTCGGCAGCAGCACTAAAAAAACTTCAAAAAACTGCTATTGCCGGAGAGAATATATTTAATGAACTTATGGAAGTATGTAAGATATGTTCTTTAGGTCAAATCTCTAATGCACTTTATGAGGTTGGGGGCCAATATAGACGAAATATGTAAAACAATTAATACTAAAAAAGGCCTGAATTCTTAAACTCAGGCCTTTTTTAGTATTAAAAGATACAGCTTTTAGTTAAGCATGAATCCAGCTAAATTTATAGTCCATTGTTGGATTGTTCATTCTCTCAGCAACGCGCAACAGCCTGTTTGGTAAAGCCATGATAYAATCACGTGCTTTTTCTCCGGCTTCATTTAAATCACGCATACTTTCTAACTTCCACTCTTCAATTAACTGTTGCATGATTTCCACATAATCAATCGCAGTATACACTCCTAAACGTTGAGCAGCATCAGTAAAATGTCCGAATGTTTGTCCAATTTTCATACCCATTTCGCGTAAAAAGTGAGCAGGCATTACGATTTTCTTTCTCATCATATCTTCAAAAGCGACCATAGCCTCATTTGGATCAACTTCAAATATTTTCGACATAAAATCTTTATATGCCTTTGCATGACGTGCTTCATCAGATGCAATTACTCCACACATTTTAGAAAGTAATGTGTCACCATCCTTTTTAGCTAAAGAAGCTACTCTCCTGTGAGAAATATTTGTAGCTAACTCCTGAAAACTAGTATATATAAAATTTCTATATGGATCATGGCCGGTTCCTATATCAAACCCATCTGCAATTAAGTATTGAGTTGATATTTCCATCTGGCGCATATCAACGCGACCTGACAAGTAAAGATATTTATTTAATAGGTCACCATGCCTGTTTTCCTCCGCAGTCCAGTGACGTACCCATTTCATCCATCCACCTTGTTCATTTCTAGTAATCCCGTCCACCATACAAAGCCACGACTCGTATGTCGGTAATGCTTCTTCCGTAATTGTATCACCTATTAAAACAGCTACAAGATCATAAGAAAGATCCTTAGCATTCTCACGTAATAATTTTATATCCTGGTAGAAAGTTTCACTAGTAGAATCGGGCAAAAAATCAGATGGCTGCCAATTTGTATCAATCGGTTTCAGGTATGTTTCCATCATATCAAGCATATAGCCTTCTATATGTAACATTACTTCCCTTCTCTTTTCCGCGAATAAATTCATTCGTTTATATTATTTTAAATTTGTATCAAATATACCAAAATTATTGCATAAAGATGGTTGCACCAATACTTTATTAAGAAATAATCTAAGGCCCCTATCCCCTTATCTGGTTGATTATTATGTAAGGTATTTATGAATATAAGAATAACATAGCATTCATCAAGAAGGTTTTTCTTTCAGAAATGTATATAAACACAAAAACCCTGCAGCGTTTAGCTGCAGGGTTTTGCTTAAGATTTGGCACCGACCTACTCTCCCACGTGTTACCGCAGTACCATCGGCTCTGGTGGGCTTAACTTCTCTGTTCGGAATGGGAAGAGGTGGACACCACCGATATAGGCCTGCAGCGTTTAGCTGCAGGGTTTTGCTTAAGATTTGGCACCGACCTACTCTCCCACGTGTTACCGCAGTACCATCGGCTCTGGTGGGCTTAACTTCTCTGTTCGGAATGGGAAGAGGTGGACACCACCGATATAGGCACCTAAATATTTTTAAAGTTATCTTGT